>JAICUS010000282.1 GCA_025935735.1 Solirubrobacteraceae bacterium
GAGGCGGCGCTGCCCGCGCCGTTCTGCGTCCGGGTCAGCGCCGGATCCGACCCCGAGCCGCTGCTGCCGCCGCGGGTGCTCCTGGGCGACGAGCGCGGGAGCCGCGGCGTCGCGGCCGCGACCGCCGGCCGGTGGAAGGGCGTCGAGCGCAAGAGCGCGAGCCCCGCGGTCGTCACCCGGGGGTCGAGCGTGAGGTTCATCCTGCGGGTGGCCAACACGTCCGCGGTCGCCGCCCACGGGGTGCGGGTCTGCGACACGCCGCCGCGTGGCTTCGCCGCGGTCTCCGCGCCGGGCTTCCGGCTGCGCGCCCGGACGGTGTGCCGGTCGCTCGGAACGCTGCGCCCGGGGAGCCGCAGGACCTTGGCGTTCACCGCGCGGGCCGGCTCACGCGCGCCGAGGCGCATCACGAACACCGCCACCGCCAGCGCACGCAACGCCCGGACGGTCCACGCACGCGCGCGCGTGTCGATCGTCGGCGCTCGGGCTCCGCGGGTCACCGGATAGGCGAGCGCCGCGGGAGGATGCGGACTGCGCGGCGGATCCCGATCGTGATGGCGGCGCTGGCCGCGCTCGCCGCGGTGCCGCCGGTCCGAGCCGCACAGGCCGCTGACCCGGTCTGCGCGGGCGTGCTGGACGGAGCCGCGGTCAGCGCGCCGGAGCGCGCCGTCGCCTGGCGGGCCGAGATCCAAGCGCGGACCGCGGTGTTCGACCGGCTGCCCGGAGCGGCCTCGCGTCCCTCGCGCCGGCTGTCGGTGAACGATGCTCCCGGGCTGCTCGTCCTCGCCCGTCCACGCGCCGCCGCCGGCCGGTGCTGGTTGCGGGTCCGCCTTCCCTGGCGGCCCAACCACGCGTCCGGCTGGGTGGATGCGCGCAGGGTCGTGCTCGAGCCGACCCTGTGGCGCATCGACGTCTCGCGGCGGTGGCGGACGCTCACCGTCTATCGGTCGGGAGCGCGGGTTCGCACCATGCGCGTCGTCGTCGGCCAGCCGGGCACTCCCACGCCGGCCGGCCTGTTCGCGGTCACCTGGGCGATCCGCTGGCACCCGCACGACTTCCTCGGCAGCTGGGTGCTCGAGCTGACCGCGCACAGCGACGTGCTGAAGCGCTACGACGGCGGCGACGGGACGGTGGGAATCCATGGCCGGGGAGGGGCGAGCCTCCTCGACCCGCTCGGGTCCGCCCGCAGCCACGGCTGCATCCGGCTGTCCAATCACGCGATCGACTGGCTCGTGCGGCGGATCGGCGTCACGCACCTCGCCGGAACGCCCGTCGACGTCCGCTGAGACGCGGCGGCCGCGGGTCAGCCCGCGGCCGCCGCTGTCGGCTACTCCCCGGCGTTGACCGTCTGGGAGCCGATGTCGTCCCAGTGGCCGCCGCCGGCCTCGCCGGGGACGGACACCCACGACTGCAGGACGACCTGCACCGCGGACGCCGAGGACGAGGTCAGGATCACCGTGTCCTGGGGGGAGACGTCGTGGCCGGTGCCGTTCGACGAGTGCGTCGGCCCATCCGCGGACGCACCCGGCAGGCCGGTGAGCGGGTTGACGGCGCGCAGCTCGACGCGTGCCGACCCGGAGAAGCCCTGGAAGTGCACGTAGCCCCGGTAGGTCGCGGTCAGCGCGCCGTCGGTGCCGACCGCCCAGGACACGCTGGCCGGACCGGTCGGGGCGCCGTTGGCGAAGCTGAAGCCGCCGACGTCGAGGTGGCGGTCGAGGATCGTCACGTCGTCCGTGCGCGGCACCGCCTGGGCGTAGTACTCGCCCCGGCTGACCCAGCGCGGGCTGGAGCTCTTCTCCTCGATCGCGATCTTGATCTTGCCCATGTCCGGCGCGGACGGCACGGACACGTCCACCGGGACGTCCTGGCTGGACGAGGTGATCTGCGTCCCGTGGACCTCGTCATAGACCGGCGTGCCGACCGGGTCGTTGTTGTAGGTCAGGCCGTCGACGCGCACGCGGAACTGCGCGTTCTGGCCGCCGTCGACGTGCAGCGTGCCGGTCAGGTGCGCCGCGACCGCGCCGCTGTACCACGTGAACTTCGCGTCGGCGCCCGTGAGCGAGGCGGTGGAGATGCCGTCGGACGGCACGCCGAAGCCGAACCCCACGGTCTCGAGCGTCACCTGCCCCTTGGGGATGGACGTCGTCGAGCCGGGGACGATCGTCGCCTGCGCGCTCGCGGCGAACGCCGGGATCGCGGCCGCCGTGGCGAGCGCCGCCAGCGCGGCGCGCCGGCGGGGAGCTGAAGGGAACATCTGGTCTCCTTCCCTGGAGGGAGTCGGGTACTGGATGCCTGCCAGGACCCGGTGGAGCGGGCGCCTATTCCGGCGGCGCCTAAAGCCCCGGGAGATCCCTTGTGCGATTCACCACGCGCGCATGAGGCGGCGCAGGTCGCGCAGCAGGAACGGGCCGAGCGTGGCCGAGAAGGCGCGCGTGAGGTGGCCGCGGTCCTTGTGGACGAGCACGCCGCCGACGACCGGGAGGCAGTCGGTGGGCGTGCACATCAACGGCGTGAGGTCGATCGACTGGACGCGCGGCGGGCCGATCGCCGCGGCGGCCGTGAGCGCCGGGTCGGGCGTCAGGGCGAGTGCGCGGGGCACGGCGCAGGCGGCGTCGGGCGAGCGGCGGTGGGACAGGGCTCCCTCGACGCAGCCGAACGTGTACTCGCGGTTGTAGGGCACGTCGGCGATGGCCACGACGTGCCGGACGCTCGCCGGCAGGCCGTTCCAGGCGTCGACGAGGCCGGCCACCCGGGTGTCGAACTGGCCGAGTCCGGGGCGGGGGACGGCGTGGACCTGGCGGCGCTGGGAGACGAACACGACGCTCACGCTCGGGTGGTGGGCGAACCAGCGGCGCACGCGGGCGTTCCAGCGGGCGCAGGCCGCGCGGTCGCGCGGGTTGGTGGCCTTCAGGATGCGCGCGAACGGGCAGCGCGAGCGGTCGAGGTCCAGGCCGCGCCAGCGCTCCGCCCGCGCGACGACCGCGAGCGCCGCCCGCCAGTGCGCGGCGTGGCTGTCGCCGACCAGCGCGAACGTCGCCCGCGCCTGCGACCTGGGCACGCCGAACGCGCACACCTCCGGATAGCGGGGGCGGACGATCGCGCACGGCTCGGCCGGCGCGATCAGCGCGTCCTGCGGGGCGGGGAAGACGGCCAGCGCGGGTACGTGGCAGCCGGGGTGCTCGGGATCGCGCGCCGCGGCGCCGAAGCAGCGCGCGGTGCCGTGCGCCGGCGCCGGGGCCAGCGCCGCGGCGGCGACCAGGATCACCAGCGCGCGCCTCATGGCCCGATCCTCTGCGATCACCCGGGCGCAGCGCAAATCCAAAGGGGTCAGACCCCTTTAGGTGGCGCGCCGAACATCCACCGCGCTGGGAATGCTGCTTGACGGGCCTTCCGCGGCTCGGAGATGATCGCTCGCAGCGACGCCGGGCCCGCCGTCTGATGGCCCAGATCCTCGGCACAGCTCCCGCTCGAACTCCCCTCGAGCCCCCTTTCACCCTCACGCTGCTCGACGGCTTCGAGCTGCGCGACCGCGGCCTGCCGATCGCCCTGCCGCCGGTGTGCCAGCGCGTGGTGGCGTTCCTGGCTCTCTCCGGCCGACCGCTCACGCGCGTATACGTCGCCGGGGCACTGTGGCTGCACGCCAGCGAGGAGCACTCCTGCGCGAGCCTGCGCTCCGCCCTGTGGCGCATCCGCAGCCGCCGGGACGGCCTGATCGAGGCCACGGTCACCCACGTCGCGCTGTCCGGCCGGGTGGCCGTCGACGTGCACGGCGCCGTGATCGCGATGCGCGGGCTGCTGTCCAGCGACGCCGCGTCGCGCGAGGAGCTGGACGCGACCTACTCCACCGGTGAGCTGCTGCCGGACTGGTACGACGACTGGCTGGACCCGGAGCGCGAGCGGCTGCGCCAGCTGCGGCTGCACGCGCTGGAGGCGGCGGCCGGGCGGCTGCTGTCCACCGGCCGGACGCCGCACGCCATCGACGTCCTGCTGGCCGAGGCGCGTCAGGAGCCGCTGCGCGACAGCCTGCACCGGTTGCTGGTGGAGGCGCACCTCGCCGAGGGGAACGCCACCGAGGCGATCCACTGCTACGAGCGCTACCGCGAGCGGCTGACCGCCGCCCTGGGGATCCCGCCGAGCCCGCAGATGGAGGCCGTGGTCGGCGGCCTCGGCGTCGCCGTGACGCGCCGGTGACGAGCGCGTGACGGCGCCGGCGGAGACTCGGCCGGCGAAACCCAGGAGGTGACCGGTGCCGGTGCAAACGACCTATCCCGGGGTCTACATCGAGGAGCAGCCCAGCGGCGTCCATGCCATCGCGGGGGTCAGCACGTCCGTGACCGCCTTCGTGGGGCAGTCCGCCTTCGGGCCGGTGGACACGCCCGTCCAGATCTCCAGCTTCGCGGAGTACGTGCGCACGTTCGGCGCACCGCTCGACGAGGCCCGGCCGATGGGCCACGCCGTGCAGCTGTTCTTCGTCAACGGCGGCGCGCAGGCCGTGGTCGTGCGCGCCGTGGCCGGCGACGCCAAGGCGGCCGCCGTCACGCTGAAGGACGCCGCCGCCGGTGACGTCCTCACGCTGACCGCGGCGGGCCGCGGCGCGTGGGCGAACCGGACGCCCGGCGCCGGCGTCGATGTCAGCGTCGACCACGCCGGGACCGCCAATCCCGCGGCGCTGTTCGGCGTCACGGTCTCGCAGTGGACGCCCGACCCGCGCACGAACGCGCCGGTGAAGACCGCCGAGGAGCGCTACGCGAACCTCTCGATGTCGCCGGCCTCCCCGCGCTACGCGCTCGACGTCCTGGCCGCCAGCCGCCTGGTCGTGCCGTCGCTGCCGGGCGCGCTCGCGGCGGGCGCGCCGGGGCATTCGTCCAGCGCCCAGCCGCTCGCGTCGCCGACCACGCTGCCGGCCGGGCAGCGCGGCCTTCGCGTGTCGGTCGACTTCGGCCCGCCGGTGGATCTGACGCTGTTCGCCGCCGAGGCGGCCGGCGCCGACAAGACGCCGGCCGAGATCGCCTCCGAGCTGCAGGACCGGCTCGACGACGCCGGCTTGGCCGCCGCCGCGACGATCGACGGGGCCGGCAAGCTGCGGATCGAGTCGGCGGGCACCGACCTGGACTCCGCCGTCGCCGTCGCCCCGGGCACGTCCGGCGACGTCACGGGCATCCTGGGTCTCGGGCTGGCGTTCGGCGGCGAGGAGGTCACCGGCTCGGCCGACCGGCGCCCGGCCGACGTGGCCGCCGCCGGGCTCGCGGGCGGCTCGGACGGCAGTGGCGCGGGACCGGCCGACATCGTGCCGCCCAGCGCGGCCGGCGGCATGTACGCGCTCGGCGCGCTGCGGTTCCCGCGGTTCAACCTCCTCTGCCTGCCCGGCCTGACGTGCGACGACGACGCCGCGGTCGGCGCGGCGATCGCGTATTGCGTGCAGGAGCGGGCGCTGATGATCGTCGACAGCCCGCCGGCCGGCGGAGCGCCGAGCGTCGGCAGCCTCGCCGCGCTGGGCGAGCACGCCGCGCTCTACCACCCGCGGGTCTCGCTGGTGGAGACGGCCGCGGGCGGGGCGAGCCGCACGCTCAACCTGCCCGCGTGCGGCGCGGTCGCCGGCGTGATGGCGCGCACCGACGCCGCCCGTGGTGTGTGGAAGGCGCCCGCCGGCCTGCAGGCGGGCATCGCCGGCGTGCGCGACCTCACCGAGCCCACCGACGACGCCGTCTCCGGCCGGCTCAACCCGCAGGGCATCAACGTCCTGCGGATCTTCCCCGGCGCCGGGATCGTCGTGTGGGGCGCGCGCACGCTCAAGGGCGACGACACCCAGTCGTCGGAGTTCAAGTACGTACCGGTCCGGCGGCTCACCGACTACATCGCCAGCTCGCTGTACCTGGGCACGGGGTTCGCGGTGTTCGAGCCCAATGACGTCGACCTGTGGAGCCAGCTGCGGCTCGCCGTGGGCACCTTCATGCGCGGGCTGTTCCGCCAGGGAGCGTTCCAGCAGAGCGAGGCCCGCGCCGAGTCGGACAGCTTCTTCGTGATCTGCGACGAGACGGTGAACCCCCAGTCGGAGATCGACCTGGGCCGGGTCAACGTGGTCGTCGGCTTCGCGCCGCTCAAGCCGGCCGAGTTCGTCGTCATCACCATCACCCAGATCTCGCAGCTGGAGGCGTGAGATGGCCGAGTTCACCGTCAACGCGACGCGCCTGGACCCCTATCACCCGTTCATGTTCCGGGTGCGCTGGGACGGCGACTACGTCGCCGGCGTCTCGAAGGTCTCGGCGCTGACCCGCACGACCGAGCCGGTCGTGCACCGCGACGGCGCCGATCCGTCGCACGAGCGCAAGAGCCCCGGCATCTCGAAGTTCGAGGCGGTGACGCTGGAGCGCGGCGTCACGCACGACGCGGCGTTCGAGGCGTGGGCGAACCTGGTGCACTCGCTGGAGGCGCCGATCTCCCTGCGCAACTTCCGCAAGGACGTGATCATCGACGTGTTCAACGAGGCGGGCCAGCTCGCGCTCTCCTACCAGCTGTTCCGCTGCTGGCCGTCGGAGTTCCACGCGCTGCCGGAGCTCAACGCGGGCACGTCCGCGGTGGCGATCCAGATGCTCAAGCTCGAGAACGAGGGCTGGCGGCGCGACACCTCGGTCCCCGAGCCGACCGAGGTCTGATGGGCGCGGCGGCGATCCTCGCCGCGCTCGACGCCGGCGGAGAGCTCGAGCAGGCCCTGGCGGTGCTGCGCGCGGCCGGGCAGCCCGAGCCCGAGGCGCTCGAGGTGGCCGCGGGGGACCGGCTGCTGCTCGCCGCCTTGGAGCAGGCGACCGGCGCCGGCGTCGAGCTGACCGCGCGCTGCCCGGCCTGCGGGGCGCTGAGCTGCGCGCTCCTGACCGCGGGCAGCGTGCCGGCCGTGCGGCCGCGGAATGCCGTGCTCGGCGGCGGCGGTGTCCGCGCGCCCCGCTATCGGGACCTGGCCGGGCTGCCGGCCGACGAGCGGCAGGCGACGGACGAGCTGCTGCGCCGCTGCGTGGTCGGTAGGCCGGCGCGCGCGCCCGTGGCGGCCGATCTCGAGCGGGTCGATGACGCCCTGACCGGCCCGGTGGCGATGGCCTGCAGCGCGTGCGGCGAGCCGCTGGCCGTCGACGTCGACGTGCAGGCCGCGGTGCTCCAGCGGCTCGTGCGCGCCGCGCGCGCCGTCGAGCGCGAGATCCACCTGCTGGCCGGCGCCTACCACTGGACGCTGGCCGAGATCCGCGCGCTGCCGGACGCGCAGCGGTCGGCGCTGGCCCGGCTCGTGGAGGACGAGCGGTGAGCGCTGTCGGGCGCCTCGTCGCTCGCGCGCGCCGCCCGGCGGTGCGTGACGCGCTCGCCGGCCAGGGGTTCGCGGCGGGCGCCGAGCCCGAGCCCGACCGGGCGCCGGCCCCCGCCGGGGCGGCGCGGCACGCGCCGGCCGCCGTCGCGGCACCGGCAGTGGCACCGGAGCCCCCGCCCGGGCCGCCGGCGGCCGAGCCGGCACTCCCGTCGCCGCCGGCGCCCACGCCCACGGCGCC
>JAICUS010000772.1 GCA_025935735.1 Solirubrobacteraceae bacterium
CCGCGGCGGGATCGGGCGCGGCGCCGTCGCGGGCGATCCGGTTGGCCAGCCGCTGGACCTCCGCGTTGACCGGCGTCGGCACGCCGTACAGGCGGCCGAGCAGCACGACCTCGCCATTGAGGTAGTCGACCTCGATCCGCCCGGTGCCGCGCTGCAGGCTCTGCCAGGACGAGGAGAAGCGGTGCTCCTCGCCGTGCACCGCCCGCGGCGGCGACACCTCGGCGCCGCGCGCCCGCACCTCCGGCCAGGGCGCCCAGTCCGCCCCGGCGGCGGCGAAGCAGGCCTCGGCCTCCTCGCGCGCCCGCGCGTGGAGCTCCGAGACGTCGTCGTCGTCCTCGCACACCAGCTGGATGGCGTTGACCAGGTTCCCCAGCAGCTTGGTCCGCTTCATCCGCATGACGTCCTCGGTGGCGTGCGAGGCGAACCCCGCCGCGGTCAGCGCTCTAACCACGGTCGAGGTCGTTTCGTCGACACCGTACGGGTAGCGGCCGACGTCGAGCATCCCCGCGACCGGCGCGCAGAACACCTGCACAACGCCCGGGGTCACGTACTGCGCGGTCAGGTAGACGTACATGCCGTAGACGCGCTCGAAGCGGCGCAGCGCGGCGCCCTCGTTCGCGATCCCGTTCTGGGCGCAGACCACGGCGGCGCCCGGCGCGGCGGCGGCCAGCTCGTTCAGCGCCGCCACGGTGTCCTGGCTCTTGACGGCGAGGATCACCACGTCGTCCGGGCCGATCCGCGCCTCGGCCGCCGACCCCACCGCGGGCACCGGTAGCGTGACGTCCTCGTCCGGGGTCTGGAGCTCCAGGCCGCGCGTCCGGATCGCCTCCAGCTGCGCCCCGCGGGCGACCAGCGTCACGGCGTGGCCGGCCCGGTGCAACCGGCCGCCGATCGCCCCGCCGATCGCTCCGGCGCCGAGGACAACGAACCCCATACGCGCCAGGAGCCTAGCGCCCGGGCATGGCGCGCTCGAACTGCGGGGACAGTAGGGTGCGTGGGCACAACTGGAGGACCAACACGAGAGAGAGGGGAGCTCACGTGTCAAGACGTTTTGCAGCAGCAGCGAGCGCCGTTCTGATCGGCGGCACGCTGGTCGCCGCGTGCGGCGGCGGAAGCAGCGGGGGCGGCGGTGGAGGGGGCAGTTCCAGCTCCAACGGCTCGACCAGCGGCGCGAAGGTCATCGACGTCAACTCGATGAAGAACGCCAAGGGCAACGTCACGCTCTGCATGGGCAAGGACACGTCCGGCGACAAGACCGCGCTCGTCAAGCAGTTCAACCAGCAGAACCCGGGCATCCACGCCAAGCTGCTCGAGTTCTCGACCTCGGCCGACGAGCAGCGCGCGCAGTTCGTGCAGCGCCAGCAGGCGAAGTCCGGCGAGTGCGACGTCTTCTACTCCGACGTCATCTGGACCGCCGAGTTCGCGTCGCAGAAGTGGCTGTACGACATGTCGCCGTACGTCAACACGCTCAAGTCCAAGCTGATCCCGGCGACGCTCGAGAGCGTCCACTTCGACAACAAGTACTGGGGCGTGCCGCAGCAGACCGACTCGGCGTTCCTGTACTACCGCACCGACCAGGTCAAGACACCGCCCAAGACCTGGCAGGACGCGTACAACATCGCCAAGCAGAACAACGGCATCGTCTATCAGGGCGCGCCGTACGAGGGGCTGACCTGCGACTACCTGGAGCTGGCGTACGCGGCCGGCGGACAGGTGCTCTCGCCGGACGGCAAGAAGTCGCTGATCAACTCGCCGGCGAACGTCAAGGCACTGCAGCTCATGGTCGACGGCGTCAAGGACGGCAGCGCGGCCAACGGCGTGACCACCTACATGGAGGAGGAGTCGCGGCGCTACTGGGAGTCCGGCAAGGCGACCCTGATGCGCAACTGGCCGTACGCCTACGCGCTGGACCAGAAGAAGGGCTCCAAGGTGGCCGGCAAGTTCAAGGTCATGCCGCTGCCGTCCTTCCAGGGGGGCACCGGCAAGGGCGCGTCGATCCTCGGCGGCCACAACTTCGTCATCTCCGTCTACTCGAAGAACCCGGGCGCGGCGCTGAAGCTGACCGACTTCTTCATCTCGCCGGAGGTTCAGAAGACGGAGTTCACGGACTACTCGCTGGCCCCGACGCTGGCGTCGGTCTATGACGACCCGGCCGTCCAGAAGAAGTATCCGTTCGCCCAGGAGCTCAAGCAGGCCGTGTCACAGGCGCACGCCCGGCCGGTCTCGCCGGTCTATCCGCAGATCTCCGAGGCGATCTACAACAACGTCAACGCGGCGCTGTCGGGCAAGGTGTCGCCGTCGCAGGCGTTGAAGACCGCCAACGACCAGATCACCAAGGCCCTGGCGACCTTCTAGATCCATGGCCGTGGCCTCGACTACCGCCGGTC
>JAICUS010000784.1 GCA_025935735.1 Solirubrobacteraceae bacterium
CTGGCCGGCTGGCACGAGCGGCGCGAGCAGTGGGGCGAGGGCTGGCGCGAGAGCTCGG
Organism: Solirubrobacteraceae bacterium; assembly: GCA_025935735.1. The sequence goes on from JAICUS010000784.1 coordinate 59, forward strand.
GGCTCGGGCACAGCACGCTCTATCTCACGGAGGGCGAGCTGGCGGAGCTCACCGGCGCGATCGACCGCCTGCTGGGCGACTGGGCGGCGAAGCGGCCGCTGGACGACGTCGCCGCCCGGCCGCCGGACGCCCGCCCCGTCGACCTCACGCTGATCGTGGTGCCGCGGTGAGGGCGCTGCGCGACACGCTCGGGCAGCCGCCTCTGCGGGCGCTGCTCGGCGCCGGCCTGGTGTCGCTGACCGGCGACTGGGTCGTCCGCGTCGGGCTGGCCTACGCGGTCTACGCGCTCACGGGCTCGACGGTCAGCTCGGCCCTGCTCTTGTTGGCGTCGTTCGTGCCGCAGATCCTGCTCGGGTCGCCGGCGGGCGTGCTGGTCGACCGCTGGGACCCGCGCCGGACGATGATCGCCGCCGACCTGCTGCTGGCCGCCGGGCTGCTGCCGCTGCTGGCCGTGCGGGGTCCCCGGCGACGTCTGGCTGGTCTACGCGGTGGTGGCGTTCGAGGGCGCGGTGCAGCAGTTCTTCACCCCCGCCGAGCAGGCGGCCCTGCCGCTGCTCGCGGGCGACGCGCGGCTCGTGACCGCCAACGCGCTCGCCGGCCAGAGCCGCGACGCCGCCCGGCTGCTCGGCTCCGCGCTCGGCGGCGTGCTCGTCGCGGCCGGCGGGATCGGCCCGCTCGCGGTGTGCGACGCGGCCAGCTTCCTGGTGTCGGCGGCGCTGATCGCCCGGCTGCCGCGGCTCGGCGCGCCCGCGCGCGAGACGCACGACGGCGGGTTCGCCGGCGAGTGGCGCGCGGGCTTGACCCTGGCGGTGCACCACCCCGTCCTGCGCGCGCTGCTCGTCTTCCTCGCGGTCACCTGCGTGGGCGAGGGCATCTTCGGGACGCTGTTCGCGCCGTTCGTGCGCTCCGTGCTGCACGGCGACGGCGGCGCCTCGCCGTCGTCGCCGGCACGCTGACCGCCGGCCTGCTCGCCCAGACGCGCGGCATCGTCGGAGTCCTCGCCGCCCAGGGCGCCGGCTACGTGCTCGCCGGCCTCGCCATGCTCGTGCTCCTGCCTACGCCGCGCGCCGGCCCTGCGGGGGCGGCAGCGGCGGCATAGCCCGCCGCCGCACGTGCTCGGGCAGCGCCGCGATCCACGCCAGCGCATCCTCCCGGGACGCGAACGACCCGGCCGGCGTCGCCGCCGCACCCGGCGCGCTGATCAGGAACACGGTCCACACCGCGTCCTCGCTCATGCCCGCATGATGGCCGGGGTGTCGGACGGCTCAGATGTAGTACATCGTCGCGCCCGCCGCCTGGTTCTCGCGCTCGACGACGTCGGCGATGGTGGCGCGGGCGAGGACGGCGCGGGCGGCGGCGGCGGACTCGGCGAAGATGCCCTCGGCGTCGGCGCCGAGGCGGCCGTCGAGCAGCTCGACGATCTCGAGCACGGTGATGTCGTGCGGGTCGCGGGCGAAGGCGTAGCCGCCCTTCACCCCGCGCTGGGAGCGCAGGACGCCGGCGCGGCGCAGGACGGCGAAGAGCTGCTCGAGGAACTGGACCGGGACGTCGCGGCGACGGGCGAGCTCGCCGATCGGGACCGGGACGTTCCCGCCGCAGCGGGCGAGCTCGGCGAGCGCGCGGACCGCGTACGGGGATTTGGTCGTGATCGACAGCACGGCCTCATCCTGACATCAGGCCCGGCGACCGGGCAGGACCAACGGCTAAAGCCAGCCGCGTTCCGTTGCGTGCAGGACGGCCTGCGCGCGGTCGACGGCGCCGAGCTTGCCGTAGATGTTGTGCAGGTGCGTGCGCACCGTGCTGGTGGAGAGCGAGAGCTCGAGCGCGATCTGCTTGTAGACCATGCCCTGGGCCAGGCGCTTGAGCACGTCCAGCTCGCGCGAGGAGAGCGGGCAGGGCTCGACCGCGCGGGGGCGCTCGTTGCTCGGGTAGGGCAGGTCGTAGAGGACGGCGCGCAGCTCGCTCGGGCCGAAGCCGACGTTGCGGGCGGCCCGCAGCAGCTCGGTGGAGGACACCGGGGAGCCCTGCGAGTAGTGGGCCAGCATGTCGGCCAGGCGGACGAAGGCGGAGTCGCCCTGGGCGTCGTCGGCGTGGTGGCGCTCGATGGCCGACGCGACGGACTTGGGCAGGTTCCAGCGGCGGGCGAGGACGCCGCCGACCAGCGCGTGGTCGACGCCGAGCTCGCGGCGCTCGTAGTGCAGGCGCTCCTCCGGCGTGCGC
>JAICUS010000499.1 GCA_025935735.1 Solirubrobacteraceae bacterium
GAGTGCCACGCCGCGCTGCGCTCCTATCCCGGCGAGCTGCCGCTGCTCGGCCGGCTCAGCGAGGCGGAGGCGCTGCTCGCCCGCCTGACGGCGGAGCAGACCATCGACCCCGCGGCGGCGGCCGGGCTCCAGCGCCGCTTCGACGAGCTGACGCGGGCGCTGCGCACGCTGCGCTCCCCCGTGCAGCCGCTGCACGGCGACGCGCACCTGCGCAACGTGCTCCACGGGCCGGACGGGCCGCTGTGGAACGACTGGGAGGACACCTGCCTCGGCCCGGTCGGCTGGGACGTCGGCTGCCTGCTGGTCACCGGCGACCGCGCCCGCGGCGAGGTCGCGCTCGCCGCCGCGGGGATCGCGCTCGACCCGGCCGAGCTCGCCCTGTGGATCGAGGCGCGGACGCTCCAGGGCGCGGTTTGGAGCGCTGTCATCGGCCGTGAACACCCCTGAAGGGGTCAGACCCCTTGAGTCGCCGTGACTCAAGGGGTCTGACCCCGTTCAGGCCGTGGCTGGGACGGCCTCCACCTCGCCGCTGTCCTGCTCGGCGCCGCTGCCGGACACGAGGGCCAGGGCCAGCAGCGCGCCCACGATGGCGAAGCCGGCGCCGACGGTGAGCGCGAGCTGGAAGCCCTCGGTGACCGCGGCCGGCACCGAGTGCACGCTGGGCAGCACGGAGTCGCGCCGGGAGTTCGAGATCGCCACCAGGATCGCCAGGCCGAGCGCGCCGCCGACCTGCTGCGACGTGTTGATCAGCCCGGAGGCCAGGCCGGACTCGTGCGGCTCGACTCCGGCCACGGCGGCGACGGTCATCGACACGAACGCGAGGCCGAGGCCGAACGCCGACAGCAGCGACGGCCCGAGGATGTCGCTCAGGTAGGACCCGCCGACCGAGATCTGCGCGAACCAGACGAGCCCGCCGGCGGTCAGCACGAGGCCGCTCACCAGCACCGGCTTGACGCCGAAGCGGGTGACGAGTCCGGAGGCCGCGCCCGCCGACACGATGATCCCGGCGGCCAGCGGCAGGTACGACACGCCGGCCTTCAGCGGGTCGTAGCCGAGCACCTGCTGCATGTAGAGCGAGATGAAGAAGAACATCGAGAACAGCGCCATGGCGATCAGCAGCGCGGTGATGTTGATCCCGCGGATGCTGCGCAGCCGGAAGACGCCCGGGAACGGCACCAGCGGCGCGCGGGTGCGCAGCTCGATGGCCACGAACGCGACGATCAGCGCAGCCGCGGCGGCGAGCAGCACGATCGTCTCCGTCGAGCCCCAGCCCGTCTTGTTGGCGTTGACGAGCGAGTAGACCAGCAGCGAGAGGCCGGCGGTCACCGTCACGGCGCCGGCGACGTCGAAGTGGCGCGGGCCCTCGGTCCGGCTCTCCGGCAGCAGCCGCGGCGCGAGCAGGGCGGCGGCGAGGCCGATCGGCACGTTGACGAACAGCACCCACTCCCAGCCGGCCCACTGGGTGAGCATGCCGCCGAGCAGGACGCCGGCCGCGCCGCCGGAGCCGGCGACCGCGCCCCAGACGCCCATGGCCTTGTTGCGCTCGGCGCCCTCGGCGAAGAGCACGGTCACGAGCGCGAGCGCGGCCGGGGAGAGCAGCGCCGCGCCGAGACCCTGCACGGCGCGGGCGGCCACGAGCCACGTGTCGCTCTGCGCGAGCCCGCCGGCCAGCGACGCGCCGGCGAACAGGATCAGGCCCGCGACGAACAGCCGCCGGCGTCCGAGCAGGTCGGCCACGCGGCCGCCGAGCAGCAGGAAGCCGCCGAAGGTCAGCGTGTAAGCGTTGACGACCCACGAGAGGTCGTCGCGCGAGAAGTCCAGCGCACGGCCGATGGACGGCAGCGCGACGTTGACGATGGAGGCGTCGAGCACTACGACGAACTGCGCCGCGGCGAGCAAGGCCAGCGCCAGCCAGCGCCTGGGATGGGAAGTACTCAAGGCGGTGCTCCTGGGGAGGATCGGAGTGAGATGGCGGTAACGGAAGAGGAGTTCCGGTTTCAGGTGGCAAGATACGGAGTTGACGTTCCGTTTGTCAAGGCCTACAGTTCGATCTGTGCCGAACGTCGCCGAACGCCCCCTCCGCGCCGACGCCCGGCGCAACCGCGAGCGCGTGCTGAAGGCGGCGCGGGAGGTGTTCAGCGACCAGGGCCGCGAGGCGCAGATGGACGACGTCGCCCGTCGCGCCGCCGTCGGCGTGGGCACGGTCTATCGCCACTTCCCCACCAAGGAGGCGCTGCTGGAGGCGCTCGCGGTCGACGCCTTCGAGCGCATCGTGGAGATCGCGCGCGACCGCCTGGCCCACATCGCCGACCCCTGGGAGGCGCTCACGAGCACGCTGTGGGCGGGCGCCGAGATCCTCGCCGCCGACCGCGCGCTGTCGGAGGTGATGTCGGAGATCCCGGGGCCGGTGCCGATCGGCCTCGACACGCAGCGAGAGCTCAATCAGGCGATGGGCGAGATGCTGCGCCGCGCGCAAGCCGCCGGCGCCCTGCGACCCGACGTCGTGCTGGACGACGTCCCCATGCTCATGTGCGGCGTCGGCGCGGCCACGCGCAAGAGCCACGCCTGCGCGGACTCCTGGCGCCGCCACATGACGATCGTCATCGACGGCCTGCGCGCCGCGAGCGCCTCGGGACCGCTGCCCGCCTAACCTGGGGGGCATGAGCGCCCCGGACACCGCCACGGATCCCGAGCTGCACGAGGTCGCGTGGGACCTCACCGACCTCTTCGACGGCGTCGCCGAGGGGGCGGACCCGCGCGCGGCGGTCGACCAGCTGCTCGACGAGGCCAAGCGGCGCGCGGACGCGTTCGCGGCGGCGTATGCCGGCAAGCTGGCCGAGATCGACGGGCCGGGGCTCGTGGCGGCGATGCACGCGCTGGAGGAGATCGAGGACCTGGCCGCGCGCGCCGGCTCCTACGCCCACCTCTCCTTCTCCGTCGACACGGCCGACCCGGCGACCGGCGCGCTGCTGCAGCGCGTGCAGGAGAAGGGCACGGCGATCGAGACCGCGCTGCTGTTCTTCGAGCTCGAGTGGGCGGCGCTCGACGACGCGCGCGCCGAGGAGCTGCTGGCCGCCGACGGCCTGGACTTCGCCCGCCACCACCTGCGCACCGCGCGCCGCTACCGCCCGCACCTGCTGTCGGAGCCCGAGGAGCGGATGCTCGCCGAGAAGGCGCTGTCGGGCCGCTCGGCGTGGGTGCGGCTGTTCGAGGAGCAGACCGCGGCGGTGCGGGTCTCCCTGCCCGGCGAGGACGGGCCGGTCTCGCTCGACGTCGCGCTCGCCCGGCTGTTCTCCCCGGACCGCGACGTGCGGCGCGTGTCGGCCGAGGCGGTCACGGCGGCTCTGGAACCCGGGCTGCGCACCCGCGCGTTCGCGTTCAACACGCTGCTGGCGGACAAGATGGTGGACGACCGGCTGCGCTCCTACCCGCACTGGCTCGCCGCCCGCAACCTGGCCAACGAGGCCAGCGACGAGTCGGTGCAGGCGCTGGTGGAGGCGGTGGCGGGGCGCTACGAGCTCGCCCGCCGCTGGTATCGCCTGAAGGCCGGGCTGCTCGGCGTCGACCGGCTGGCCGACTACGACCGGATGGCCGCGGTCACGCACGAGGACGAGCGGATCGGCTGGACGGACGCCAAGCGGATCGTGCTCGATTCCTACGGCACGTTCTCCGGCGAGCTCGGCGGGATCGTCAACCGGTTCTTCGCCGAGGGCTGGATCGACGCCCCGCCCCGGCCGAACAAGCGCGGCGGCGCGTTCTGCTCGTTCGGGCTGCCCAGCGTGCACCCGTTCGTGCTGCTCAACTACACGCACCTGCGCCGCGACGTGCTCACCCTCGCGCACGAGCTCGGCCACGGCGTCCACGCCGCGCTCGGCGCGTCGCAGGGCATCTTCCACATGGGCACGCCGCTCACGCTCGCCGAGACCGCGTCGGTGTTCGGCGAGCAGCTCACGTTCGGCCGGCTGCTCGAGCAGGCGGCCACGCCGGAGTCGCGCCTGGCGCTGCTGGCCGAGTCGATCGAGGGCACGATCGCCACCGTGTTCCGCCAGGTGGCCATGAACCGCTTCGAGCACCTCGTCCACACCGCCCGCCGCGAGGAGGGCGAGCTGTCCGTGGAGCGCTTCGGCGAGCTGTGGTCGGAGTCCCAGGACGAGATGCTGGGCGACTCCGTCGAGATCACCGAGGGCTACCGCAAGTGGTGGTCCTACGTCCCCCACTTCATCGCCACCCCCGGCTACGTCTACGCGTACGCCTACGGCCTCCTGCTCGCCCTCGCCGTCTACGGGCGCTACCAGGAGCAGGGCGAGTCCTTCGTGCCCGCCTACCTCGAGCTGCTGCGCGCCGGCGGCTCCCGCTCACCCGAGGAGCTGGGCGCCATCGTCGGCGTCGACCTCGCCGACCCGGGGTTCTGGGACCTCGGGCTCGACCTGGTGGAGCGCAAGCTCGACGCGGCGGAAGCGGCGGCGCGCGAGGCGGGCCGGGTGTGAGGCTGTGTGGCGTCGGGGTGGGCTCGGCGAACTGCTTGCTGGGTAGGGCGGAGGTCGGCCTTGGGTCGGCCGCGAGGGTCGAATGTGCGCGTTTGCCAGCGCC
>JAICUS010000705.1 GCA_025935735.1 Solirubrobacteraceae bacterium
GCGCTCGTGCCACAGCGCGACGTCCTCCAGGCCGACCTGCGCGAAGCCCCGCAGGACGCGGGCCAGCCCGCAGACGCGCTCGCTCACCACCGGGTTGCGCTTGTGCGGCATGGCGCTCGAGCCCTTCTGACCCGCCCGGAACGGCTCCTCCACCTCGCGCACCTCGGTGCGCTGCAGATGGCGGATCTCGGTGGCGAAGCGCTCCAGCCCGGCGCCGGCCAGGGCGATGGCCGACAGCAGCTCGGCGTGGCGGTCGCGCGGGACGACCTGGGTGGAGATGGTCTCGTGCTCCAGGCCCAGCCGGCCCAGCACGCGCGCCTCGTAGTCCGGGCCGAGCGTCGCGTAGGTGCCCACGGCGCCGGAGATCGCGCCGGTCGCCGCCTGGGCGAACGCGCGCTCGAGGCGCTCGGCGTTGCGGTGCGCCTCCATCGCGTAGCCGGCGAGCTTCAACCCGAACGACGTCGGCTCGGCGTGCACGCCGTGGGTGCGCCCGACGCACAGCGTGTCCGCGTGCTCGCGCGCCTTCTCCGCCAGCTCCGCGGCCAGCTGCCGCGCGGCCGGCACGAGCAGCACGCCCGCGCGCTTGAGCTGCAGCGCCAGCCCCGTGTCGACGACGTCGGACGAGGTCAGCCCGTAGTGGATCCAGCGCCCGGCGGGCCCGGCCGAGGCGGCCAGGACGTCGACGAACGCCGCCGTGTCGTGATCGGTTACCTTCTCCCGCTCGTTGATCGCGTCAACCGTGAACGTCGACCCCCGGATCGCCTCCAGCTCGTCGTGAGTGGGGCCCTCGAGCTCCGAGGCGGCGGCGACCTCCACCTCGCGCATGGCCGCGAAGCGGGCCTCGTCCGTCCAGACGGCGCCGATCTCCGGACGCGTGTAACGGGCGATCATGCGGCGCCCGATCCTAGATGACGCCCCAGATCCTGCTCATCGAGGACAACGCGGGGGACGCGCAGCTGATGCGGATCGCGTTCGGCGAGGCGCTGCCCGACGCGCGGCTGTCGGTGATCGCCGACGGGGAGACGGCGCTGAACACGCTGCTGGAGAGCGGCCCGCCCGACCTCGTCCTGCTCGACCTCAACCTGCCGCGGCTCTCCGGCCACGAGGTCCTGGCCGGGCTGCGCGGCGCGGAGGACCCGGCCCTGCGGCGCGTGCCGGTGGTGGTGCTCAGCTCGTCCCAGGCCGCCTCCGACGTGCGCCGCACCTACGAGCTCGGCGCCTCGCACGTGGCCAAGCCGCAGGACATGGACGGGCTGCTGGCGATCGCCGAGGCGATCGCGCGCTACTGGTTTGCCACGGTCACGCTGCCCTGACGCGCAGGACGAGCAGCGCCGTGTCGTCGATCGGCGCGCCCGGGGCGAAGCGCCGGGAGGCGGCGAGCAGCGCGTCGGCGATCGTCTCGGCGGGCTGTCCCGCCGCGCCGGCCAGCGCCTGCATCAGCCGGTCGGGGCCGAAGACCCGGCCGTCGCGCCGCGTCTCGATCAGCCCGTCGGTGTAGAGCAGCAGCGCGTCGCCGGGGTGCAGCTCGAGCGCCGCCTCGCCGGCGCCGACGTGCTCGACCACGCCGAGCAGCGGCCCCTGTAGGGCGACCGCCTCGACGCCGCCGTCCGCGCGGGCGACGAGCGCCGGCGGGTGCCCGGCGGCGGACAGGCGCACGCCGATCCCGGCGCCGTTGGGCGCGATGTGGCCGAACAGCGCGGTGACGAACAGGTCGGAGGCGTCGCGCAGCAGCGCCGCGTTGACGTGCTCGATCACGCCGGCCGGGCTCTCGTTGAGCATCGCCACCGACCGCGCCGTGTGGCGCGTCAAGGCGGTGACCGACGCCGCCTCGGCGCCGCGGCCGCACACGTCGCCGAGCACGAAGCCCCAGCGGCCGTCGCCCAGCGCGAACACGTCGTAGAAGTCGCCGCCGACCAGCCCGTCGCCCGGCACGTAGCGCGCGGCGATCTCCACCCCCGGGACGGCGGGCAGCGCCGGCGGGAGCAGGCTCTCCTGCAGCACGCGGGCCACGTGGTCGCGCTCCTCGAACGCCCGCTTGCGCGCCTCGGCCTCGCGCTGGGCGGCCTCGTACAGGCGGGCGTTGACCATGGCGATGGCGGCGTGGCGGGCCACGTTGACCGCCACCGTCTCGGCCGCCTCGGTGAACACGCCGGGCTGCGAGTGGCCGAGGAACAGGCCGCCCTCGACCGTCCCGTCCGTGGTCAGCACCGGCACGGCGAGGTAGGAGCGCACCCGCAGGTGGCCGCGCGGCATGCCGTTGTATGGCGGGTTGTGGCCGTAGCGCGGGTCCTCGAGCACGTCGTGGATGCGCACCACGCCCTCGCCGCTGAACGTCGGCGCGAACACCTTGGTGTTGCGCGGCATCGGGAACTTCGAGAACGCCTCGCGCGGGACGCCGGAGATCGTGTAGAGCGTGTAGGACTCTCCGGCGGCGTCGACGACGTTGTAGAAGAACGCGCCGAACGCCGCGCCCGTCAGCTCGGTGGCCGCGTCGGTGGCGCGCTGGACGATCTCGTGCAGGTCCAGCCGGCTGACGATGCCGCTGCCCACCCGGTCGAGCAGGTCCAGGCTGCGGCGCTCGCCGCCGTCGGCCCGCAGGCCGGCGATCTGGTCGCGCAGCGCGTTCAGCCGGCGCTCGGCCAGCACCCGCTGGGTGGTCTCGCTGACCACACAATAGACGCCCGCCACCTCGCCGGACTCCGCGAAGACGGGGTCGTAGGAGACGTCGAAGTAGACCGGCTCGAGGAAGCCGTGGCGCTCGATCGTGAACGGGTGGTCGCGCGCCGAGAACGC
>JAICUS010000237.1 GCA_025935735.1 Solirubrobacteraceae bacterium
TCCAGGAGAAGGTCAAGGAGCTCACCGGCAAGGAGCCGCACCGCGGCGTCAACCCGGACGAGGTCGTGGCCGTCGGCGCCGCCATCCAGGCGGGCGTGCTGGCCGGCGACGTCAAGGACGTCCTGCTGCTCGACGTCACCCCGCTCACCCTGGGCATCGAGACCAAGGGCGGCGTGATGACCAAGCTGATCGAGCGCAACACGACGATCCCGACGCGCAAGTCCGAGGTCTTCTCGACCGCGGAGGACAACCAGCCGAGCGTGGAGATCCACGTCCTGCAGGGCGAGCGCGAGATGGCGATGTACAACAAGTCGCTGGGCAAGTTCCAGCTGACGGGCATCCCGCCGGCGCCGCGCGGCATCCCGCAGATCGAGGTCGGCTTCGACATCGACGCCAACGGCATCGTCAAGGTGTCGGCCAAGGACCTCGGCACGGGCAAGGAGCAGAAGATCGAGATCCGGTCGGGCTCCGGGCTCTCCGACGACGAGATCAAGCGGATGGTGTCCGACGCCGAGTCGCACGCCGACGAGGATCGCCGCCTGCGCGAGGTCGCCGAGGCCCGCAACCAGGGCGAGTCCGCGGCCTACAACGCCGAGAAGCAGCTCAAGGACCTGGGCGAGAACATCGACGACGCCTCCAAGGCCGAGATCCAGGACGCGATCAAGGACGTCAACGAGGCCGTCAAGACCGACGACGCCGAGGACATCCGCGCCAAGACCGAGCGCCTGCAGACCGCCTTCCACAAGGTGTCGGAGGCGATGTACGAGCGCGCCCAGGCGTCGTCCCAGCCGCAGGAGCCGGCGGGCAACGGCGCGTCCGCCAACGGCGCCGGCACCGACGCGCCCGAGGAGGAGGTCGTCGACGCCGAGGTCGTCGACGAGAAGTGATGTCGGAGGAGATCCGCACCGAGGAGGTCGCCGAGGACGAGGAGTTCTCGGCGGCGGCCCCGCCGCACCCCGGCGCGGCCGGCACCGGCGAGACGTCGTTCGGCGACGCCGAGGCGCCCGCTGCGTCGGAGCTCGCCGCCGTGCGCTCGGACCTCGACGACCTGACCAAGGAGCGCGACGGCTACCTCCAACTCGCCCAGCGCACCCAGGCCGACTTCGAGAACTACCGCAAGCGCATGGCGCGCGAGAACGCCGCCGCCGTGGACCGCGGCATGGCCAAGGTGGTCAAGGAGCTGCTCCCCGCGCTCGACCACCTGGAGCTCGCGCTCAAGGCCGCCGAGGGCCACGAGGACGTGGTCAAGGGCTTCGCGATGGTGGCCGGCGAGTTGCAGGCCGCGCTGGCGCGCGTGGGGATCCAGGCGTTCTCGCCCCAGGGCGAGGCGTTCGACCCCAACGAGCACGAGGCGATGGCCTCCCAGCCCTCCGAGGAGGCCGAGTCCGGCACGGTGATCGACGTCTACCAGTCGGGGTACAGGATCAACGGCGCGGTGCTGCGGCCCGCGCGCGTCGTGGTGGCGGCGTAGGCGATGGCGCGCGGTCCGGACTACTACAAGGTCCTGGGCGTCGACAAGAAGGCGTCACACGAGGAGATCAAGAAGGCCTACCGCAAGCTCGCGCGCAAGTACCACCCGGACACCAACAAGGACGCCGGGGCCGAGGAGCGCTTCAAGGAGATCTCCGAGGCCTACGACGTCCTGGGCGACGAGGACAAGCGCAAGAAGTACGACCGCGGCGGCGGCGTCTTCACCGGGAGCGGGTGGGGGGGATCCGGTTCTGGCGGCGGCGCCACCACGGCGACCGACTTCGGCTCGTTCTCGGACATCCTGTCGGGGATCTTCAACACCGGCGGCGGGCGCTCGCGCACCAAGCCGGCGACCGAGCGCGGGCGCGACCTCGAGACGACCGTCAGCCTCTCCTTCGCCCAGGCGATCGAGGGCGCGCAGGTGCCGGTCTCGGTGGCGACGCACTCCGCCTGCACGACCTGCCGCGGGTCGGGCGCGCGCCCGGGCACCTCGCCGAAGGTCTGCCCCGTGTGCAACGGCCGCGGCGTCGAGGCCCAGGGCCAGGGCGTGTTCTCCATCACCCGCCCGTGCTCGCGCTGCGGCGGCACCGGCACGGTGATCGAGGATCCCTGCCCCACCTGCGGCGGCGAGGGTCGGCTGCGCGAGGTCAAGCGCTACCGGGTCAACATCCCGGCCGGCGTCAAGGAGGGCTCGAAGATCAAGCTCGCCGGCAAGGGCGAGGCCGGCCTGCGCGGCGGCCCGCCGGGCGACCTCTACGTGGTCACCCACGTCGAGGAGTCGCCGGTGTTCAAGGCCAAGGGCGACAACTTCGAGGTCGAGGTGCCGATCACGGTCGCCGAGGCGCTCGGCGGCGCCGAGGTCGAGGTCCCGACGCTGCACGGCACGAAGAAGCTGCGCGTCCCGCCGGGCACCCGGCACGGCACCCTCCAGCGCCTGCGCGGCGAGGGCCCGCCGACCCTGTCGGGCGGTTCCCGCCGGGGCGACCTGCACTATCGGTTCGTGATCGAGGTGCCCAAGGACCTCACGACCGAGCAGAGGGAAGCCGTCGAGCAGCTGTCGAAGGTGATGAACGGCAACCCGCGCGAGCGGATCCTACGGGCGGCGGGAGCCCGCTGAGCATGGCCACCCGCCGCACGCGCATCACCACCCGCGTGGAGCACGACCGCGGCGTGTTCATGATCTCGGTGGCCGCCGAGCTGGCCGAGATGCACCCGCAGACGCTGCGCATGTACGAGGCGCGCGGGCTGATCGAGCCCAAGCGCTCGCCCAAGGGGACGCGGCTGTACTCGCAGGCGGACGTGGACCGCCTGCGCCGCATCCAGGAGATGACCACCGAGTGGGGCATGAACCTCGCCGGGGTCGAGAAGGTGTTCGAGCTCGAGATCGCGCTGGCGCGCATGCAGCGCAAGCTCGAGCAGATGGAGCGCCGCTCCGCCCAGCTGCAGGAGGAGATCGAGGCCCGCGAGGCCGAGATCGCGCGCCTCGAGGAGGTGCGCAACACGGTCAAGGCGGAGCTCGTGCGCTACGAGGCGCCCGGGACCTCGCTGATCCCGATCCGCCACGTGCGCCGCCGCGCCACTTAGGCCTCGCAGCGCGCCTGGGCGGGCGTCGACCAGAGCGCGACCAGCAGCGCCGGCGCGAGCCGGTGGTGGACGCCGTCGGCGAGGTCGGCCTCGGTCAGCCGGACGACGATCACTCGGTGCGAGGCCGCGTCGAGCGTGAAGCCGCGGCCGGCCATCGCGCAGGCCACCTCCCAGGCGTCCCGGCCGGTGTCGCGCAGGTCCATCGCGAGGCGGACGTCGCGGCTGCCGGAGGCGAGCTCCGGGCCGATGACGCGGACGCCGTCGATCTCGGCGACGCGGTCGCGGGCGACGGCGGCGGCGCCGCGCACGCGGCTGAGGCTCGCCTCGGCGGCGAAGTCGCGGGCTGCACCTTCGAGGTCGGGGAGCGGGAGGTTGAGAGAGGGGGCGGCCATGGCGCAACCCTCCCCGATGCACCGGGTTGGAGCCATACGCCCGGAGGGTGAACCTTCCACGCTGCCGGGGTGACCCGGGTCACCCCGCGGTGTGACCGGACCTAGACTCGGATCGAGTTGTCCACGCCTCCCACCTGCCCCGGCTGCGGCCGCCTCCTGCCCGCCGACGGCGGGCCCTGCCCGAGCTGCACGCTGCCCTCGCCCGGCGTGGGGGCGCCGGCGGCGGAGGCGGCCCCCGGGATGGTGGCCGGGCGCTACCTGCTGCAGCGCCGGCTCGGCCGCGGCGGCGCGAAGGACGTCTGGCTGGCGCACGACCTCACGCTCGACCGTCCGGTGGCGCTCGCCCGCATGTCCGGCCCGGGCGCGTGGGAGCGGATGCGCCGCGAGGCGCGGCTGACCGCGCGGCTCGGCGGCCACCGGCACATCGTCACCGTGCACGACGTCTTCGAGGACGCCGGCACGCCCGTGCTCGTGGCCCGCTACATGACCGGCGGCTCGCTGGCCGACCGGATGGTCGAGACCGGGCGGCTGCCGCTGCCCGAGGCGGTCCGCGCGGCGCGGGAGATCGCCGAGGCGCTGGCCCACACGCACGCGAACGCGATCGTCCATCGCGACGTCAAGCCCGACAACGTGTGGCTCGATGCCGAGGGCGAGGCCGCGCTGGGCGACTTCGGCGTCGCGCTGGCCGACGGCGAGGAGGCCGTGCGGGCCGCGGGGACGCCGCTGTACGCCGCGCCGGAGCAGGCGTCCGGCGCGCCGGTGAGCGAGCGCAGCGACCTCTACGGTCTCGGCGCGACGCTGTACGAGCTGCTGTGCGGCCGCGCCTCGCTGGCCATGGCGCGCGTCAGCGGCTTCACGCCGCCGTCGCAGCTGGTGGCCGGCATCCCCGAGGCGCTGGAGGAGCTGCTGCTCGCGCTGCTGGCCCGCGACCCGGCCGGCCGCCCCGGCTCGGCCGCCGAGGTCAGCCGCGCGCTGACCGCGCTGGTCGGCCGCCCGCCGGCCGCCGCGCCCGCCGGCGTGGTCGGCCGGGCCGCTGAGCTCGAGCGCCTCTACGGCGAGCTCACCCGCGCCTGGGACGGCGCCGCCCGCACGGTCACCGTCGTGGGCGAGCCGGGCATCGGCAAGACCACGCTGCTCACCGCGCTGGCCGGCGAGGCCCGCCGGCGCGGCGGCACCGCCCTCTGGGGCCGGTCCGAGCCCGATGGGCGCGCGTACGGCGTCTGGCGCCCGATCGTCCGCGCGCTCGCCGCCGCCGCCGCGAGCGCGCCGGACCCCGTGCTGGAGCGCCTCACCGGCGACGGCGGCGCGCCCGGCGGCGAGGACGACCGGCTGCGGCTGTTCGACGCCGTCGGCGACCTGGTGGCGGCTGCCGCCGAGAAGCCGCTGCTGCTCCTGCTGGAGGACCTCCACCTGGCCGACGCGTCGTCGCTGAGGCTGCTCGAGCACGTCGTCGACTGGGCGTCAGGGGCGCGGCTGCTGGTGGCCTGCTCGGCGTGGGCGCCGCTCGACCTGCACGGCGAGGTCGTGGAGCTCGCCGGGCTGGCGCCGGAGGCCGTGCGGGCGCTGCTGCCCGCCGAGCTGGCGCCGGAGAAGTTCGAGGCGGTGCGCGAGCGCACGGCCGGCAACCCGTTCTTCGTCGTCGAGCTGGCCCGGCGGCTGGCCGCGGGCGGGGCGGGCGAGGTGCCGCTGCGCGTGCGCGAGGTCGTCCGGGTGCGGCTCGAGGAGCTCGGGCCGGAGGCGGGCCCGCTGCTGGAGGCGGCGGCGGTGGCCGGGCGCTTCACCATCGCCGATCTCGTGCGGGTCGCCGGGGCCCCGCGCGACGCGGCCGCGGCGGCGGTCGAGCGCGGTGTCGCGGCGCGGCTGCTGGCGCGCGCGCCGGACGATCCCGGCCACTTCCTGTTCGCCCACGCGATCGTGCGCGACGCCGCCTACGAGGGCCTGCCGGAGCGCCGCCGGGCCGAGCTCCACGCCGCCGTGGCCGACGCGCTGCGCGCCCGCCGGGATGCCGGCGCCGACGTGCCCGCCGCCCGCATCGCCCATCACGCGCTCGCGGCCGCCCGGCTCGGCGGCGACCCGCAGCCCGCCTGGGAGGCCGCGCGCGAGGCGGCGCGGGAGGCGGCCGCCGTGCTCGGCCACGCCGAGGCCGCGGTCCACTTCGCCGAGGCGCTGGAGGCGCTCGCGCTGGGCGCCGAGGCGCCGGCCCAGAAGCGCCGCGACACGCTGCTGGCGCTGGCCGACGCCACGTTCGCCGCCGGCGACATCGAGGAGGCGCGCCGTCGCTACTCGCAGGCCGCGGCCGCCGCCCGGCGAGACGGCGACGCCGCCACGCTCGCCCACGCGGCGCTCGGGTTCGGGCGCGTCTCGCCCTACGGCACCGTGGAGACGGAGGGCCTGGCGCTGCTCAACGAGGCGCTGGAGCGGCTGCCGGCCGAGGACGGGCCGCTGCGCGCCCGGGTCACCGGGCTGCTGGCCCACCACGAGCGCTCCCAGCCGCGCCGCGAGGCGCTGATCGACGAGGCGCTGGACATGGCTCGCCGGCTGGGCGACGACGCGGCGCTCGGCTGGCTCTATCCGGCTGCGGTGGGCGTCAACTGGCGCCCGGAACGCGCCGCCCAGCGCGCCGCGGCGGCCGAGGAGGTCGTCCGCGCCGCGGCGCTGCACGCCGACCACGGCGCGCTCGCCTGGGCGTACCTGCACCTCGTCCACGACGCGCTCCAGGACGGGGACCTCGCCCGGGCCGACGCGCTGCTGGACCGCGTCCGCCCGGTGGCCGACGCGACCCGCCGCACGTTCGTGCGCTGGATGGTGCTGGTCGCCGAGGCCGGCCGGGCGGCGTTCGCCGGGCGCCTGGAGGAGGCCGACCGGCTGACCGAGGAGGCGCTGGAGCTCAACCGCCGCCACGGCGAGGACTGCCTGCAGGAGTACACGGTGCAGCGGGTGGTGCTCGCCCGCCTGCGCCGCCGGCCCCAGGACGTCGACCTCGCGCGGCTGCGGGGCTTCGCCGCGCGCTACCCGCACCTGCCGGTGTGGGAGGCGATGCTCGCGTCGGTGGAATGGGAGCTGGGCGACGTCGGGGCGGCCCGGCGCAGCGTCACGGCCTGCGCGCGCGACGGCTTCGCGGCCCTGGCGGCGTCAGTCGACTTCCTGCCCGCGGCGCTGTCGCTGGCCGACCCCACGGCGGGCGCTGGCGAGCCGGAGCAGGTCAGCGCCCTCTATGCCCTGCTCGCGCCATACGCCGCGCAGAACCCCGTGCTCGAGTTCCTGTGGGGCGCCTGGGGCCCGGTGGCGCGCGGACTCGGGCTGCTGGCCGCGGCGGACGACCGGCCACGGGACGCCGCCGCCCACTTCGCCGAGGCGCTGCGCCTGGCCGACGCCTGGGGCGCCCCCGGCTGGGCGCTGCGCACCATCGGCGACTGGCTGGCCACCGGCGTGCCCGCGCCCGACCGCGCCGCGCTCGCCCAGCGCGGGCTGGCGCTGGCCCGCGAGCTCGAGCTGCCGACGCTGGCCGCCCGGATCGCCGACGAGGCTCAGACGATGACGCCGTAGCTCTCGACGACCGCCCCGGCGGCGTACGGCAGGCTCATGCGCGCGTAGCCGCCGTCTCCCCATCCGGGGCCCCAGCTCGAGCGCAGCAGGAAGTGATCGGGGCCGTACCCGAACAGCGCCGCGGCGTGGTCGCCGGTCACCGACGCGGGGTCGAACGTCTCCAGCTGCGCCGCGGCCACGTGCTTGTCGAGTCTCAGCATCACCACCACCGGCCCGCCGTTCGCCAGCCAGCGCCGCCAGCCGGCGAAGCGCGCCGCCTCGTCGTCGGCTCCGAGGTTGAAGTAGGAGACGATGCGCCGCGAGGCGGCGGAGCGGTTGAAGTCCTCGGGCGACCCTTTGGCCAGCCGCCCCTCCCACGGCAGCTCGGACTCCAGCACCGCGCCGAGCTTGCGCACGACGTCCAGCCCCGCCTTCAGGCTCGTGCCGTCCTCCTCGAGGACCGTCGACGGGTAGTCCGTGCGCTGGTCGGTCTCCTTGGCCGACATCCAGATGTGGCGCGGGGAGAGGCGCTGGTCGGGCGGGAGCCGGCCGGCCTCCACCAGGTGCCAGCGCACCGTCTCGGCCACCGCCCAGCCGACGCACGACGCCGTGCGTCCCTGGTCGGGCACCGGCAGCCAGGGCCGCCGGAGGTCGACGGTGTCCGGCAGCGGCGCCGCGGGCAGCGGCGCGTCGGCCGCGCGGAAGTCCGACTCGGTGCCGCGCGACCGGCGCGCTGCCGGGATCGCCTCTAGCTGGGCGACCACGACCCCGCGTCGTCGTGGCGGTCGTGCGCCTTGGCGGCGATGTCCTCGTTGTGCTGCGTGTCCGGCTGGAGCTCGAGCACCAGCTCGAAGTTCGCCACGGCGGCGGTGAGCGCGAGCGCGTAGTCCTGCTCGCCGTGCTCCTTGGCCTGCTGGAACTTCTGCGCGAAGAGCTGGTCGCGCTCCTCGGCGCTCTGCTTGGCGTAGCCGTCCCAGGGCTCGCGCGGGCTGCGGGTGGTGGCGTCGCTCATATGGTGAGCGATCCTATGCTCCTGGACCGCCTCCGGGCGGGTCCGTAGAGTGACCCGTCGTGCACGACTGGCCGTCACGGCATGCCAGCTCCGCCTCCGAGCTCCAGGCCCGGATCGCCGCCGAGCGCGCCGCGCAGGCGTTCGTCGAGCTGCGCGACGGCGACGGCGTGCAGCGGCTCGTGCCTCTGCCGGACGAGGGCCTGACCATCGGCCGCACCCCCGCGAGCGGGCTGGCGCTGACCTGGGACGCCCAGGTGTCGCGCAGCCACGCCAAGATCGAGCAGATCGACGGCGTCTGGACCGTGCTCGACGACGGCCGCTCCACCAACGGCACGTTCGTCAACGAGGAGCGTGTCCAGGGCCGCCGCCCGCTGCGCCACCTCGACGTCCTGCGCACCGGCGCCACCCGCATCCGCTTCCACGACCCGGCGACCGGCGACGACAAGCTCACCGAGGTCGCCTCCGACGCGGTCGCCCCACCCCTGACCGCCGCTCAGCGGCGCGTGCTGGTGGCGTTGTGCTCGCGAGCCGACGGCCCTGCGTCCAACGA
>JAICUS010000640.1 GCA_025935735.1 Solirubrobacteraceae bacterium
GAGCCCCCAGGGCGAGGGCCTCGAAACCCGGTCAGGTACGCGCGAAACTGACCATGGTTTCGAGGCCTCGGCTAGCGCCTCGCCACCTCAACCAACGACGCGGACCGCCGCTGGTCGAGGTGCCCGAGCCGACGCTGGTCGAGGTGCCCGAGCCGACGCTGGTCGAGGTGCCCGAGCCGACGCTGGTCGAGGTGCCCGAGCCGACGCTGGTCGAGGTGCCCGGCTAACCGTCAGGAGGCGGGCGCCAGCACCAGGGTCCACATGGCGGCCTTGCCGGTGGACGCGTCGGCCGTCGCGGTGAGTCCCGCACGCGACCCCGCGGCCACCTGGGCGCCCGAGTCGGTGACCAAGGCGTCGATGGTGGCGGTGCTGCCCGCGGCACCGAAGCTGGTGAGCCTGGTCGCCTCGCCGGGCGGAGCCGTCCACGACGTGGTCGAGGTCGAGCGGTCCGCCCAGTAGCTGACCACCCAGGCACCGCTCGGGATGTTGGTCACCGCGGGCGTGGTGTGCGATGCCCGGCTCACCGTCTCCGCGGCCGAGGCGCCGGTCACCGGCGTGGTGGTGGACGTGCCGCGGTAGGCCACCAGGGTCAGGGCCGCCTTGCTGCTGGCGCTCAGCTGCACGGTGACGGTCGAGCCCGGGTCGCTGTCGTCGGCGATCCTCTGCCAGACGGTGCTCGTGCCGCTCGACGCGTCGCTGGACATCGTCCTGCTGCCGACCTTGGTCCACCCGACGGGATCGGTCGCGGTCGCGGAGTTGTTGTCGGTCAGCGTGAGCAGCATCTGGTCCCCCGCCTGGACGGCGGACCTCGGCACCGTGAGCGAGAACGAGGATGCCGTCTTGTTCACCGCCACGGCCGAGCCGTCGACGTAGGAGATGGGTGACTGCTCGGCCGGCGCGACCTTGACCGTCTGCGTCGACGCGACGGTGCCACCGGTGTTGTCGGTGACGGTCAGCGTGACGTCGTAGGAGCCGGCACCGGTCGCGGAGAAGTCGTGCGACGCGGTGACGCCACTGCCCGTGCCGCCGTCGGAGAAGGTCCACGCGTAGCTGCTGATCGTGCCGTCGGGGTCCGACGAGCCGCTCGCGTCCAGGCTGCAGGTCAGGTCCGGGCAGCTGACGGTGAACCGGGCCGTCGGCAGGGCGCTGGCGACCGAGACCGTCTGGGTCATCGAGGTCTTCAGCCCCTCGTTGTCGGTCACGGTCAGGGTCACCGACGGCGTGCCGTTCCTCGCCCACGTGTGCGTGGCCGTCGCCCCGGTCGCGGTGGTGCCGTCGCCGAAGTCCCAGGCGTACGACGCGATCGGGCCGCCCGTGTCGCTCGACGCGCGGGCGTTGAACGAGCACGTGAGGACGCTGCAGCTCGAGGTGAACGACGCCACGGGGGCCTGGTTGGCGGTGAACTCGGCGTACCCCTGCTGGTGGACGCCTCCGATCGTGGTGAACTGCCCACCGACCTGCAGGTTGGAGCCGGTGCTGTCGAACGCGAAGACACCGAGCGGGCTGTTCGCGCCGGGGTTCCACGGGGCGACGTCGTAGCCGAGGGTCGAGGACGCGTCGGGGATCACCGCGACGAGCTTGTGCCGGGTGGCCCCGACCGTGCCCGCGGGGCACTTGAAGCCGCTCGTCGGGCCGTCCGTGTCGCCGGTGCAGACGTTGTCGAAGTGGCCGCCGACGTAGAGGACGCCGTCGAGGAAGTACACCGCCTGCACGCCGCCGTCGGTCTGGAACTTCCACAGCTGGGTGCCGGAGGTGGTGAGCTCCGAGGCGTGCCCCCCGGCCCCGTTGCCGCCCACGAAGACGGCGTCGGGCGTGACGACGACCGACCACAGCGGGTACAGCGGGTGCTGGGACAGCTTGGAGATCGCCGCCGTGGTCGGCGACAGCTTCGTCAGGTTCTTCTCGCTGGGCAGGCCGTTGACGGTGGTGAACTCACCGCCGACGTAGACCCAGCTGCCGTCCGGGGACAGCGCGATGGAGCGCACGGAGTCGTTCATGACCGGCGCCCACGCCGCGACCAGCGAGCCGTCGGTGTTGACCGCCGCCGCCCGGCTGCGCGCCGTCGCGTCGACGGTCGTGAAGGTGCCGCCGAGGTAGACCGTGCTCGCGGTGGCCGCCAGCGCGTAGACCTTGCCGTCGGCGCTGACCGCGAAGGCGCCGACGGACGAGCCGCCGGCGCTCGCGGTGCCGGGGACGTACGGCGTCACCGCGCCGAGCCGCTTGTGCGTGACGCCGGCGAGGACGCTGAAGTTGCCGCCGACGTACACCCGGGAGCCGTCGGGTGGGCCGGCGAGGGCGTAGACCGAGCCGTTGGCGCCCGGGTTCCAGGGCAGCAGCGCGCCGGTGACGTTGTCGACCGCGGCCAGGTGCGAGCGCGGCACCTCGTTCGTGCCGGCGGCGGAGCCCGCCGGCCGGACCGAGGTGAAGTCGCCGCCGATGTACGTCGTCGTGCCGACGGTCAGGACCGCGTTGACCGGCGCGTTCGTCTGGTAGGTCATGCCGTCGATGCGCTGGGAGAGCACCGACGTGTCCGCGTGCGCCGCGACCAGACCCAGCGACTGCGCGGCCAGGACCAGCGCCGCCACCACGACCAGCTTCAGGACCGAGCCGCGACGGCGCGCAGCAGCGGTGTGTGCCCCCATGAGAACCCCCTCGAGAGACGGCGACCGATGACCTGCTGCGCATCTCCGGACGGGCGCAGGTGTCGCCAGTTGTCAGACGCTACCCCACCCGGTCGCTGACGGGGACGCCGGCGGTCATTCGGCGGCAACAATGGCCCAGAGTGACTACCTGGCCGCCACCCGGACTCGTCTCAGGCCGACTTCTTCTTCTTGGCCTCGGGCTCGCGGGGCACCAGCGTCGGGTTCACGTTGTCCTTGACCACGTCGGCGTTGACGACCACCTTGGCGACGTCCTCACGCGAGGGCACGTCGTACATCACGTGGAGGAGGACCTCCTCGATGATCGCCCGCAGGCCGCGCGCGCCGGTGCCACGCACCATGGCCAGGTCGGCGACCGCCTCGATGGCGTCCTGGGTGAACTCGAGCTCGACGCCGTCGAGGTCGAACAGCTTCTGGTACTGCTTGACGAGTGCGTTGCGCGGCTCGGTGAGGATCTGCACCAGCGCCTCGCGGTTGAGCTTGTCGACGGTGGCGATGACCGGAAGACGTCCGATGAACTCGGGGATCAGCCCGAACTTCAGCAGGTCCTCGGGCATGACCTCGGAGAAGATCTTGTCGAGGTCGCGCTC
>JAICUS010000853.1 GCA_025935735.1 Solirubrobacteraceae bacterium
CCGGCCGCGGCCGGCTCGCACTACGGGCGCGGGAAGCCCGGCGATCCGGTCGGCGCGGTCACCAACGAGGACTACGCCGGGATGCTGTGCGAGTTCGCCTCCGGCGTGCGCGGCACGTTCGAGGCCAGCCGGGCGATCGTCGGCCCGGAGAGCCAGATGGCGTTCGAGGTCTATGGCACGCGCGGCGCGCTCGGCTGGAACCTGGAGAAGCTCAACGAGCTGCAGCTCTACCTGGTCGAGGACGAGCCGCACACCGGCTATCGCACCGTGTTCGGCGGCGACCGCTTCCCCTACCACGGGCACTTCGTGCCGGGCAGCGCCAACGGCATCGGCTTCGAGGACCTGGTGGTGATCGAGGACTACGAGTTCTGCAGCGCCGTGGCCGACGGGCGGCCGTTCACCCCGGGCTTCGCCGAGGCGGTGGAGTGGGTGAGCGTGCAGGCCGCGCTGCTGCGCTCGGCCGAGTCGGGCGCATGGGAGCCGGTCGAGTCGCTGAGGGAGCCGTGATGGTGCGCATCGGGGTCCTCGGCGCCGGCCGCATCGGCTCCATGCACGCCGAGCTGCTCGCCCAGCGCGTGCCGGGCGCGGCGGTCAGCGGCGTCTACGACCTCACCGCGGTGGCGGACGAGGTGGCCGGCCGGCTCTGCGTGACCCGCTTCGGCAGCGCCGAGGAGGCGCTGGCCGCCTCCGACGCGGTCGCCATCTGCACGCCCACCGGCTCGCACGCCGACCTCATCGTGGCCGCCGCCGAGGCCGGCCGCGCGATCTTCTGCGAGAAGCCGGTGTCGCTGGACCTCGCGGAGGTCGACCGCGCGCTGGCGGCGGTCGACAAGGCCGGCGTGCCGTTCCAGATCGGCTTCAACCGCCGCTTCGACCCCGGCCACGCCGCGGTCGCGGCCGCGGTGGCCGACGGCACGGTGGGCGAGCCCCAGCTCGTGCGCATCTCCAGCCGCGACCCGGCGCCGCCGCCGCTGGAGTACGTGCGCGGGTCGGGCGGGATCTTCCTCGACATGACGATCCACGACTTCGACATGGCGCGCTTCGTCACCCGCAGCGAGGTCGCCGAGGTGTTCGCGCGCGGCGCCGTGCGCGTGAATGACGGCTTCGCCGCGGCCGACGACGTCGACACCGCCGTCGTCACGCTCGTCCACGACGACGGCTGCCTGACCATGATCGACAACTCCCGCCAGGCGGTCTACGGCTACGACCAGCGCGTGGAGGTGTTCGGCTCGGCCGGGATGGCGGTGTCCGAGAACCCGCTCGCCCACAACGCGGTGGTGCGGACGGCCGACGGCGCGCACACGGCCACGCTGCCGTACTTCTACCTCGAGCGCTACATCCCCAGCTACCTGGGCGAGTGGCAGGCGTTCGTCGCCGCGGTGGCCGCCGGCGACCCGCCGCCGGTCGGCCCGCTCGACGCCCGCGCCCCGCTGGTCATCGGCCTGGCCGCCTGGCGCTCGCTGCGCGAGGCGCGCCCGGTGGCCCTGGCGGAGGTCGCCGCCTGAGATAGGCTGGCCGGCGATGAGGCTGGGAGAGGCGCTGGCCAGGCGAGCGGATCTGCAGAAGCGCATCGCGCAGCTGACGGGCCGGCTGCAGGCGAGCGCGGTGGTCCAGGAGGGCGATGCGCCGCCGGAGGACCCGGGCGCGCTGCTGCGCGACCTCGGCGAGATGAGCGCCGAGCTCGAGCGGCTCATCGCCGCGATCAACCTGACCAACGCCGGGAGCCGGGTCGGCGGCGACCGGACCGTCACCGAGCTGCTCGCCCAGCGCGACGTCCTGGCGCTGCGCCAGGGCGTGCTGCGCTCGGC
>JAICUS010000610.1 GCA_025935735.1 Solirubrobacteraceae bacterium
GCGGTCGACCCGGTGAACGACACCACGTCAGCCAGCTCGATCAGCGCCTGGCCGGTGGAGCCCGGTCCGGTGACGACCTGGAAGACGCCCTCGGGCAGCACCTTGCCCAGGACCTCCTCGATGAACAGCGCGCAGGCGATGGCGTCCGAGGCCGGCTTGAGCACGACCGCGTTACCGTAGGCCAGCGCGGGCGCGGCCTTCCAGAGCGGGATGGCGAACGGGAAGTTCCACGGGGTGATCAGCCCGGCGACGCCGCGCGGGCGGCGGCGGCTCAGCAGCAGCGTGCGGGGGTCCGACGGCGGGGCGGCCGGGTAGGTATCGCCGTCCGGGTCCAGCGCGGCCTGGGCGTGGTAGCGCAGGATGCGCACGGAGCGGGCGTGCTCGCCCACCGCCTCGGTGAGCGGCTTGCCCACCTCGCGGACCATCAGGGAGACGACTTGGTCCTTCTGCGCGTCCAGCGCGGCGGCGGCGGCGTTCAGGGCGTCGGCGCGGGCGAGCGCGCCGCGCGCCCATTCGCGCTGTCCCTGGCGGGCGCGGGCGAAGGCGGAGGCCACGGCCTCGCGGTCGGCGGCCGGCGCGGTCACCACGACGTCGGACTGGTCCTGCGGCGAGCGGCTCTCGATCGTTGCGGTGCTCATGGCCCCGGACGGTACCGTGCGGACCGTGGACATCACGATCACGGGCGTCGAGGTCCGCGACGTGCGCTTCCCCACGTCGCGCACGCTCGCGGGCTCGGACGCCATGAACGCCGCGCCGGACTACTCGGCCGCCTACGTCACCCTGGCCACCGACAGCGACCTGACCGGGCACGGGATGACGTTCACTATCGGCCGCGGCACCGAGGTCGTGGTGGCGGCCATCCACGCGCTCGAGCACCTCCTCGTCGGCGTCAGGCTGGCCGACGTGGCCGCGGACCCCGGGCGCTTCTGGCGGACCGTCACCGGCGACTCGCACCTGCGCTGGATCGGCCCCGAGAAGGGCGTCATCCACCTGGCCACGGCCGCGCTGGTCAACGCCGTGTGGGACCTGTGGGCGCGCGCGGCGGGCAAGCCGCTGTGGCAGCTCGTGGCGGACTTCACGCCCGAGGAGCTCGTGCGCTGCGTCGACTTCCGCTACATGACGGACGCGCTGACCCCGCGCGACGCGGTCGCGCTGCTGGAGGACCGCGCCTCCGGGCGGGAGGCCCGCGAGGCCGAGATGCGCCGCGACGGCTTCCCCGCCTACACGACCTCCGTCGGCTGGCTGGGCTTCACCGACGACGAGGTGGTCCGCCGCGCCCACGCGGCCGTGGACGCCGGCTGGACCCACGTGAAGATGAAGGTCGGCGGCGACCCGGAGGGCGACGCGCGCCGCGCGGCCCTGATCCGGGAGGCGATCGGCGACGAGCGCCACCTGATGATGGACGCCAACCAGGTGTGGGACGTCGGCGAGGCGATCGAGCGGACGCACGCCCTGGCCCGGTTCGACCCGTGGTGGATGGAGGAGCCGACCAGCCCGGACGACATCCTCGGCCACGCCCGCATCGCCCGCGAGGTGGCGCCGATCCGCGTCGCCACCGGCGAGCACTGCCACAACCGCACGATGTTCAAGCAGCTCTTCCAGGCGGAGGCGATCGGCGTCTGCCAGCTCGACTCCTGCCGGCTCGGCGGGGTCAACGAGGTGCTGGCCGTGCTGCTGCTGGCCGCGCGCTTCGGCGTGCCCGTCTGCCCGCACGCCGGCGGCGTCGGGCTGTCGGAGTACGTCCAGCACCTGTCGCTGATCGACTACGTCGTCCTCGGCGGTGACCTGGGCGACCGCGTGATCGAGTACGTGGACGAGCTGCACGAGCACTTCGTCGACCCGTGCCGGATCTCCGGCGGGCGCTATGTGGTGCCCGAGGCGCCGGGCTACAGCATCGAGATGAAGCCCGAGAGCGTGGACGAATATGCGTTCCCGGGCGGCGCTGCCTGGCGCTAACCTGCGCGCGCCGTGGACGCATTCCAGGCCATCGTCCTCGGCATCGTGCAGGGGCTGACCGAGTTCCTGCCGGTCTCGAGCACCGCGCACCTGCGGATCGTCCCGGCGTTCTGCGGCTGGGACGACCCGGGCGCGGCGTTCACCGCGGTCGTGCAGCTCGGGACGATGGCCGCGGTGCTGCTCTACTTCCGCGCCGACCTGTGGCGGATCGCCGTCACCTGGGCGCGCAGCCTGAGCGAGCCCCGGCTGCGCGGCGAGCTGGACGCGCGGATGGGCTGGTACATCGGCCTGGGCACGGTGCCGATCGCGATCTTCGGCTTCATCTTCCGCGACCAGATCGAGAGCGGCGGGCGCAACCTGTACCTGATCGGCTGCGCGCTGATCGTGCTCGGGCTCGTGCTGCTCTACGCCGAGCACGTGGCGCGGCGCACGCGCGAGCTGACGGACATCCGCCGGCCGGACGCGGTCTGGATCGGCCTCGCCCAGGCCTGCGCGCTCGTGCCGGGCGTGTCGCGCTCGGGCTCGACGATCACCGCCGGCCTGTTCCGCGGCTTCGACCGCGCGTCGGCCGCCCGCTACTCGTTCCTGCTCTCGGTGCCCGCGGTGGTGCTGAGCGGCCTGTTCGAGGCGCGCAAGATCGGCGGGGCGCACTCCGCGGGGGCCGTCCCGACGATCATCGCCACCCTGCTGGCGTTCGTCGTCGGCTACGCCTCGATCGCCTGGATGCTCCGCTACCTGGTCCGGCACTCGACGGCGGTCTTCGTCGCCTACCGCGTCGCGCTGGGCACGCTCGTGCTGGTGCTCACGGCCGCGGGCGCCATCTCGTAGCCTGTAGCCGCCCATGGCCGTCCGCGAGCGCGTTCGCCTGCCGCCGTCCGTCTTCCGCCTCCCGGTCGACCACATCCGCGAGGGCTACTACTCCGACGCGTACTTCAACCTGACCAAGGACCTGCTGGAGGCCGACGGGCACCACCCGCGCGTGGTCATGCAGGTCTTCCAGCGCAAGGCGGCGATCCTCGGCGGCATCGACGAGGCGATCGCGATCGTCAAGCAGGGCGCCGGCCACTACGAGGGCGACCGCTGGGTCGGCGCCTTCGAGGCGCTCGACGTGCGCGCGCTGCACGAGGGCGACGAGATCTCGCCCTGGGAGACGGTGATGACCATCGAGGGCGACTACGCGGAGTTCGCCCACCTCGAGACGGTCTACCTGGGCGTGCTGGCCCGGCGCACGCTGGTCATGCGCAACGTGCGCGCGGTGGTGGAGGCGGCGCGCGGCAAGCCGATCCTGTTCTTCCCCGCCCGCCACGACCACTGGCTGGTGCAGACCGGCGACGGGTGGGCGGCGCACATCGCGGGGGCGATCGGCGTGTCCACCGACGCGCAGGCCTCCTGGTGGGGCGGCCGCGGCGTCGGCACGGTCCCGCACGGGCTGATCGCCGCCTACGGGGGCGACACGGTGCTGGCCTCGCGCAAGTTCGCCGACCGC
>JAICUS010000838.1 GCA_025935735.1 Solirubrobacteraceae bacterium
GCGCGGTCCCTGCTCCACGACCGGCGCCGGTGTGCGGTCACCCCACGTTTCTCTCCGTGGCCGTTCTCCGTGCCCTCCGTGCCTCCGTGGTTCGCTTTTCCCATCAGCCCCGAGCTCCACTGGTGTGCCGTCACACCACCAGCCGTTTCCGTGGCCGTTGTCCGTGTTTTCCGTGGTTCCGTGGTGAACTGTCGAGGACCACGAACCCGAACCGTCACGGACCACGAACCCCACGCGTCAAACCGGCGCCCCGTACGCTGGTATATTTGGCTACATGACGCTCCCCCGCCCTGTCGTCGTCGGAACCGGCATCGCCGGGCTGTGGACGGCCTGGCGGCTCGCTTCCGAAGGTCGGGCGGCGATCCTCGTGACGAAGGAGACCCTGGCCGACAGCGCGAGCGCCTGGGCGCAGGGCGGTATCGCGGTGGCGCTGGGGCCGGGCGACAGTCCGAGCCAGCACGCGGCCGACACGCTGGCCGCGAGCGACGGGCTGGCCGATCCCGAGGCCGTCCGGATCCTCACCAGCGAGGGCCCCGACCGGATCTACGAGCTGCTGGCGCTCGGCGCCCGGTTCGATCGCGGGCCCGACGGCCGGCTCCGCTTCGGGCTCGAGGCGGCGCACACCCGGCCCCGGATCATCCACGCCGGCGGCGACCGGACCGGCGCGGCATTGATCAATTGCCTCACCGAGGTCGTGCGGCAGCATCCCGAGATCGAGATCCTCGAGCACACCGAGGTCACCCGGCTCGTCGTGGCCGGCGGGCGGATCGCCGGGGTGACGGTGCTCCCGCGCGGCGGCGTGCGGACCGCGATCCTGACACCGTCGGTCGTGCTCGCCACCGGCGGCGTCGGCCAGCTCTACGCGGTGACCACCAACCCGCGGGTGGCGACGGCCGACGGCTGGGCCCTCGCCCACCGGGCCGGCGTCCGCCTCCGCGATCTCGAGTTCCTCCAGTTCCACCCCACCGCCCTCAGGCTTCCCGACGTGAACCCGGCGCCGCTCATCTCCGAGGCGGTGCGCGGCGCGGGCGCCATCCTGGTGGACCAGGCGGGCCGCCGGTTCGCGCTCGACGCCGATCCGCGGGGCGAGCTGGCGCCGCGCGACGTCGTCGCCCGCGCGGTGGCCGCGGCCGACGCGGCCGGCGGCGCGTGGCTGGACGCGCGGCAGGTGGAGGACTTCGCCGGCCGCTTTCCCGGCATCACCGCCATGCTCGCGCGCTGCGGGCTCGACGCTGCACGCGATCTCCTGCCGGTCGCCCCGGCGCTCCACTACGCGATGGGCGGCATCCAGACGGACCTCGACGGCCGCTCGAGCCTGCCGGGCCTCTGGGCGGCGGGCGAGGTGGCGTCCACCGGCGTCCACGGCGCCAACCGGCTTGCGTCGAATTCGCTGCTCGAGGGGCTGGTGTTCGCCGACCGCACCGGACGCTCCGTGGTCGCGGCGGCGACGGCGACGCAGGCCGGCGCGCGCGCCGCGGACACGGCCGCCGGTTCCGCCGGCGCGGCCACGGTTTCCGCCGGCACGATCGCCCTCGCGGGGAGCTCGCATCCCGCGCACTGGGCCGCGCTCGACGAGAGCCTCGGCCGAGCCGACACGGGCGCCGACGACCGCGCCGAGCCGGTCCGCCGCGAGATGCGCGAGATGATGACCGCGAACGTCGGGGTGCAGCGCACCGAGGCCTCGCTGCTCCACGCCGAGGAAGCGCTCGACCGGCTCACCGACGAATCGCCGGCCGGCGCGTGGCGGACGGCCAACCAGCTCCTCGTCGCCCGGCTCATCACCCAGGCGGCGCGCCGGCGCCGCGAGAGCCGCGGCGGGCATCGGCGGCTCGACTACCCGCCTGCGCCGGCGACGCTCAAGCGGGAGACGGCGTGATGGTGCTGGTGAGCGAAGGCAGGGGCTCGCGGGCGGCAGGCCGCAGCCC
>JAICUS010000461.1 GCA_025935735.1 Solirubrobacteraceae bacterium
CCGGCTCGCCGCCGAGCTGTTCCCGGACGCCGGCCCGCGGCTGACGGCGCGGCTGGCCGACGTCTGCGTCCTGCCCGCGCCCGGCCGGATGGCCTGGCTCGCCGCCTTCCCGACCCGCGAGCGCCGCTGGCGCGGCGCCCACGGGGGGCTGGCGGCCGAGGAGGCCGAGACCTGGATCGGCCTCCGGGCGCCTTAGAGCTCGACCGCGGCCATCCCGGCGTCGTTGTAGCGCCCGCCGGCCGCCTCGCCGAGCGCGTCGAGCTCGGCGATGACGTCGTCGCTCAACTGGACGTCCGCCGCCGCCGTGTTGTCCTCGAGGTAGCGGATCCGCTTGGTGCCGGGGATCGGCACGACGTCGTCCCCCTTGGCCAACAGCCAGGCGAGCGCGATCTGGACCGGCGTCGCGCCGGCCTCGTCGGCCACCCCGCGCACGCGCCGGACGAGCGCCAGGTTGTGCTCGAGGTTCTCGCCGGTCCAGCGCGGGTGCTGCTTGCGGAAGTCGTCGTCCGAGAGCTCCTCGGAGCTGGTGAGCGCGCCGGCGAGCAGCCCGCGGCCCAGCGGCGAGTAGGGCACGAGGCCGACGCCGAGCTCCCGCGCGGCGGGGACGATCTCGGCCTCCAGCCCGCGCGTGAACAGCGACCACTCGCTCTGCAGCGCGGCGATCGGGTGCACGGCGGCGGCCGCGCGCAGCGTCTCCGCGCTCACCTCCGAGAGCCCGAGGTGGCGGACCTTGCCGGCCGCGACCAGCTCGGCCATCGCGCCGACGCTCTCCTCGATCGGCACGTCCGGGTTGCGGCGGTGCATGTAGTAGAGGTCGACGTGGTCGGTGCCGAGGCGGCGCAGCGAGGCGTCGATCGCCTCCCGGATGTACTCCGGCCGGTTGTCGACGAAGCGGTTGCCCTGCTCGTCCTGGCGGTTGGCGAACTTGGTGGCGATGACGTAGTCGTCGCGGCGGCCGGCCACGGCGCGGCCGACGAGCTCCTCGTTCGCGCCCCAGCCGTAGAGGTCGGCGGTGTCGAGGAACGTCACACCCAGCTCGTGGGCGCGATGGATGACCCGGATCGACTCGTCGTCGTCACCGGGCCCGTAGGCGAAGGACATGCCCATGCAGCCGAGTCCCAGGGCGGACACGGTGAGAGCACCGAGATTGCGTTGTTCGAGCATCGTCGAAAGGTCTAGCACCCTGTCACGATCCCGTGCATGGAAACCGGCGTCGCCTTCGCCGCGCTCGATCCGGACACCGAGGAGCGCTTCCTGCCGCTGCGGCGGATGCTCGGGGTCACGAGCTTCGGCCTCAACCAGATCCTGCTGCGCCCCGGCCAGCGCGGGCGCATCCACCGCCACACCGCCCAGGAGGAGGTCTACGTCGTGTTGTCCGGCACGCTGACCCTGGGCATCGAGGGGGAGGAGCGCGAGCTGTCGCAGGGCGAGCTGGCCCGCGTGGCGCCCGGCGTGCGGCGGCAGCTGGTCAACACGGGCGGCGACGACGTGCTCCTGCTCGCGCTGGGCGGCGCGAACGAGCACGTCGGGCGGGACGGCGAAGCGTTCAGTTCGTGGGAGGACGAGAGTGGCGCGCCGCCGCAGGAGGTGCCGCTGCCCGACGATCTGTGATGCGGCGGGGTGGGGCAGGCGAACTGCTTGCTGGGTTGGGTTGGAGCCATCGCCGCGCATGATCGATCGCCTTCCGGCGCGAACCGATCAGGATCGACCGAGAACGTGACACACCAGAAAGACGTGGGGCTGGTTGGTCGCTCCATACGCGACTAACCAGCCCCGCCTCGCCGCGGGCGCCGTAGAAGCGATCATCTGCGCACAGCGGCCGAACCCCTCACTCCCTACCCAGCAAGCAGTTCGCCGAGCCCGCCGCCCCCGCCGGCCCTGCTCACACCGCGGCCCTGACCCGCTCCTCACGCGCAAGCGCCCCCAGGAGCAGCCAGCCCACCACCAGCGGCACCGCGAGCAGCCCGAACCCGGCGGCCCACGACGTCGCGCCGACCAGCGCGGCGAACGCGGCCCCGCTGCCCGCCCCGAGCGCCACCGCGGTCTGCTGGAACCCGAGCGCCGAGCCGGTCGTCCCCGGCCCGGTGAGCTCCGCGGCCGCGGTGAGCGAGAGGCCGTTCCAGCTCATGCTGCCCACGCCCGCCAGCACGAGCACGGGCACGAGCAGGCCCAACGGCGCGTGCGCCAACCCGGCGACGGCCACCAGGGCGACCGCGGTGACGACGCCGATCCACCGCATCAGCGGCAGGCGCCTGCCGGAGCGGTCCGACAGCCAGCCGGTCAGCGCGCGTGAGGCGGCGCCGCCGACCTGGATCGCCGCCAGCACCGCCGCGGCCGCGCCGGCCGCCACGCCGCGCTGCTCGTGCAGGAACAGGACGGTGAACCCGAGCACGGCCGCCTGGGCGGTGACGTAGAGCAGCGAGGCCGCGGCCAACCGCCACATGCGGGCGTCGCGGAGCGGCGTGGGCGCCGCCTCGACGGCCTCGTGCGTGCTCGTCTCCGGCTCCCGGAACACCAGCCCGCAGGCGAGCGCACCCACGAAGCAGCCGCCGGCCAGCGCCAGCAGCGCCGCCTTCAATCCGCCCGCGGCGGCGAGCGCCGGCAGCGTCAGCGCGCCCACCACGCCGCCGAGCGGCACCGCCATCTGCCGCACGCCCAGCGCCAGCCCGCGCTGCCGGCGCCCGAACCAGCCCATGACCGCCCGGCCGCTGGCGATCGACGTGCAGCCGGCCAGCGCACCCGTCACCACCAGCGCGGCGACGAGCGCGCCGAACGTGGTGGCGAACGCGCCCGCGGCCAGCGCGCACGCCCCGCCGGCCAGCCCGACGGACACCACCAGCCGCTCGCCCGCCCGGTCGGCCAGCCAGCCCCACATGAGCAGCAGCGCGGTGATCCCCCAGCTCACGCTGGCCAGCACCACGCCGACCTGGGCGAGCGACAGCCCGAGCTCGTCGCGCAGCGCCGGCGCGATCGCCGGCAGGCCGAGCTGGACGGCCGAGAGCGCCGCCTGGGCGAGCACCCCGGCGCCGAGCACTGCCCAGCGGTAGCGGGGCTCTCTCACCGAGCGATCGTAGGCCGCGCGACGCAAGAGGTTCCTTGAGCAGACCTGGGTCGCGTAGGCTGCCGAGTCCGATGGACGACACGTCGTTCACGTCGGCGGCCGAGCTCGCCGCGCTGGTCCGCGCGGGCGGCGCGAGCCCCCGCGAGGCCGTGGAGGCGTCGCTGCGCCGGATCGAGGCGCGCGACGGCGCGCTCAACGCCTTCATCGAGGTCGACGGCGACCGCGCGCTGGCCGCCGCCGACGCCCTCACCCCGGGCGAGGGGCAGCCGTTCGCCGGCGTGCCGATCGCCATCAAGGGCAACGTGCCGGTCGAGGGGCTGTGCTTCAACCAGGGGTCGCGGTTCATGGAGGGCTACCGGCCCGACCACTCCGCCTACCTGGTCCGGCGGCTGCGCGACGCGGGGTTCGTGATCGTCGGCGTGACCAACCTGCCGGAGTTCGCGATCCTCCCGACCACCGAGCCGCGCCACACCGGCGTCACCCGCAACCCGTGGGACGCCGACCGCACGCCGGGCGGCTCCTCCGGCGGCTCCGCGGCCGCGGTGGCCGCCGGGATGGTCCCGCTCGCGCACGGCAACGACGGCGGCGGCTCGCTGCGCATCCCCGCCGCCTGCTGCGGGCTGGTCGGCCTGAAGCCGAGCCGCGGGCGGGTGTCGCGCGGGCCGGACCTCGGCGACTCGTGGCTGGCCTGCGACGGCGTGCTCACCCGCACCGTGGCCGACACGGCGCTCGCGCTCGACGTGCTCGGCGGCTACGAGGTGGGCGACGCCAACTGGGCGCCGCGGCCGGTCGAGCCCTACACCACGGCGATGCGGCGCGACCCCGGCCGGCTGCGGATCGCGCTGGCCACCGACAACGTCCTCGGCGTCGAGCCGGACGCCGAGTGCGTCCGCGGCCTCCGGCTGGCCGGCGAGATCCTCGCCGCGCTCGGCCACGAGATCGAGGAGGTCGCCCCAGCGCTGCCCGGCGCCGAGCTGCTGGCCATCTTCATCTCGGCGTTCGGCCCGGCGATCGCCCTCGGGATCAGCTCCGGTGTGCTGCGCGCCGGGCGCGAGCCGGAGGACGACGAGATCGAGCCGCTCTCGCGCGCGCTGTACGAGCGGGCCCGCGCCACGCCGTCGGTCGGCTACCTCGGCGCGGTGGCGCAACTGCAGGCGCTGGCCCGGGGGATCGTGGCGTTCTTCGCCGACTACGACGTG
This sequence comes from Solirubrobacteraceae bacterium, assembly GCA_025935735.1. The sequence goes on from JAICUS010000461.1 coordinate 4,261, forward strand.
CTGCTCACGCCGGCGCTGGCCGAGCGGCCGCTGCCGATCGGCGAGTGCAACGGGCTGGGCGCCAAGCCGCTCGAGGACCTCGACCGCTCCGGCCGCTTCACCCCCTACACGTCGCTGTTCAACATCACCGGCCAGCCCGCCGTCTCGGTGCCCATGGGCCTCGGGCCGGACGGCCTGCCCACCGGCGTGCAGATCGTCGGCAAGCCGCTGTGCGAGGAGACCCTGCTCCAGCTCGCCGCGCAGCTGGAGGCGGCGCACCCGTGGGCGCACCTACGCCCCGAGCACCTCGCGCATACCTAGCGGGCGCACGCCCAGCGCCTCCACGTCCGCGGTCCCGCGCTCGGAGAGCATGTCGACGGCCAGCAGCTGGGCCTCGTCCCATGTCACCAGCGCGGTCGGGCCGGCGAGCGTCTCCTCGGCCCGCAGCGCCGCGCGCAGGCCGGTCAGCGGAACCGGCAGCGCGGGCCGGCGGCGCCCACTCGCGGCCAGCGTGAGCCGGACGACGTCGCGCTGGCTGAGCACGTCCGGGCCGGCCAGCTCGTAGCGGGCGTGGCCGCCGCCGCCCGGCGGGCGCTCGAGCGCGGCCATCAGGCAGTCCGCGGCGTCCTCCACCCACAGCGGCTGCGTGCGGGCGATCCCGCGCCCCACGAGCGGTACCGCGGGCAGCAGCCCGAGCCGCTCCAGCCAGCGCAGGTGACGGTCGCCGGGCGCGTAGATCAGCGAGTGCGCGAGCGTCGTAGTGGGCAGCGGCGCGGCAGCCACTGCAGCCTC
>JAICUS010000170.1 GCA_025935735.1 Solirubrobacteraceae bacterium
CAGGAGTTGGACAGCTAGTGGCGCACCCGGCAACGATCGCCGGCCTTCGAGCGCGCCGCGCGGCGCTGCGCCGCACCGTCGAAGGACACCCGTACCACCAGTACGAATGACCTTCGCCGGCGCGCCGCGGCATCCACGCGGCATCGCTCGCCAAGCCGGCGAACGTTGCCGGGCGCACCACTAGGGCCGCGGGCGCGGCACCTTCTTCAGGTGCAGCCGCCGCGCGGCGAACAGCCGCGCGCGGACGATCGCGGTCCGGTGGGCGCGCAGGCGCGCCGTGCGGCCGCGGATGCGGTCGAACAGGTTCGCCCGGCCCTGGCTGACGTGCGCCGACGTGCCGTCGCAGCGGTCGCGCAGCTCGAACGTGGCGTTGCGCGTGCTCAGGACGGCCACCTTGCCGAACGCGCGCACGACGCCCTTCGCGACGACCCGCACCCGGCGGATCGTGCGGTGGCTCACGCGCGGGCGGTGGGCGCGCTTCAGCGTCCGCGTCACGCCCTTGTGCGGCGGCAGGCAGGCGCGCCCGGCGCCCGGCGGGGTGCGCACGAGCACGTCGGTCACCGCCGTGCGCCCGTCGGTCGCGCGGACCTGGCGGATGCGGAAGATCCCCGCGGCCACGCTGAGCGTGGTCGGCGGGCGGGTGGCGCCGGGGGCGAAGCTCGACGCCGTGGTCAACGTCACCTGGCCCTTGCGCGCGTCGATCACGCTGCCGACGGGCAGGCTCGCCGTGCCCTTCAGCGGCGCGAACGTGGACGCCGCGCCCGGCTGCTGCACCAGCACCGTGCCGCTGTCGGCCGCGGCGACGCTGCGGACGCCGGGCACGACTGTCGGGGTCGCCGCCGGCTCGACGGTCGCCGTCACCGTGGGCGTGGGCGTGGGCGCCGGCGGGACGGGCAGCGGGTCGCGACGGACGGTCAGAGCGGCCGCGTCCGCGTCGTAGGCGACGCGGAACGAGAATCCGGCGAGCGGCGTGACCGTCAGCGTCGCCCAGCTGCCCTGCAGCGAGCCGTAGGCGATCACCGGCAGGCGCGCGCCGTCGCCGGGCGCGGCGGCGCCGCGGTCGAAGGCCAGCGTCCCGCCGAGCACGGCGGCGCCGCGGACGGCGAGCACGCCCCCGCTCAGGGCCTCGGCCAGGACGCCCGCCGCGGTTTGGGTGTAGCTGTCGAGGGTCAGCCGCGCGTCGGCCAGCCGGAGCGTCCCGGAGTTGACGAGCGCGCCGGCGGCCAGGCTCGCGCCGTCGGAGAGCTCGAGCGTGCCCGCGTTGGCCGTGAGCGCGGCGAGGCCGTCGCCGAGCGCGCCGGCGCCGTGCAGCCGGATCGTCGCCGCGTTGGCGGCCACCGCCAGGCCGGGGACGGCGAGCGTGCCGGCGAGGTCGTACGTGCCCCCGGTCAACGTCCGCGAGCCGGCGTCGAAGTTCGTCAGCGCGGCGAGGTCCAGCCGGCCGCTGTCCACCCGCACCGTGCCGTGGTTGGTCAGCGGCACGTCGATGGTGGCGCTGGTGGCGTGCAACGTGCCGTCGTTGACGACCGCGCCGGCGCCGCGGAGGGTGCCGTCGACCGTGGAGTCGCCCGTCAGCGTCAGCGTGCCGTCCGGCAGGGACGCGGTGCCGCTCAGGGTCAGCGCGCCGGCGGTCGCGGTACCCGACAGCGTCCCCGCGCTCCACAGCAGCCGGCCCAGCGTCAGGCCCGCGCCGGTGAGGGTGCCGCCGCCCAGGCTCGCGGTGCCGGCGGTCAGGCCGCCGGCGAACTGGGCCACGCCGCCGCCGACGGCCAGCGTGGCGTCCGCCCGGGCTGCGCCGGTGACGGTCAGCGACGTGTTGGCGCCGCTGACCAGCGCGGTGCCGGCGCCGGCGACGCTCGGCGCGGCCAGCGCGAACGCGCCGTCGGACCAGTTGAGCCGCGCGCCGGCGGCGACCGTGTACGTGCCCGTGCTGACCTGGCCGAACCCGGAGCCGGCGGCCAGGCGGAGGGTGCCGCTCTCCGCGTCCAGCAGGCCGTCGTTGTCCACCGGGACCGCGAAGCCGGTCGCACCGGTGCCGGCGCTCTTGCGCAGCGTCGCGCCAGCGGCGTTGGTCACCAGCGGCGTGGCGCCGCTGCCCGCGGTGACGGCGAGGTCGTCACGGGCGTCGAGCACGCCGCGGTTGACCAGCCGCGCCGTCCCGTCGAGCTCCAGGGTCCCGCCGCCGTCGAGCACGGACGCGCCGGTCAGCACGAGCGTGCCGTCGGCCAGCGTCTTGCCGGCGTCGCCGCTCAGGTTCAGCGTGCCGGCCGTCGTCGTGCCCGTGCCGGCGAGCGTGCCGCCCGACCAGTCCAGGCGGGCGAACGCGGCCGCGCCGCTGACGGCAAGCCGCGCGGTGCCGGAGAGCCGTGCGATCCCGGAGCCGGTCACCGCTGGGGACGCGAGCGAATACGTCCCCGCGTGCCAGTCCAGCGTGGCGCCGGCGGCCACTGCGTAAGTCCCCGAACCCGAGTCCGCGCCGCCGGTCAGCGTGAGGACCCCGCCGTCGACGGACAGCTCTCCGTCGTCGTCCAGCGGCACCGCGAGGGCGGTGTCCGCCGCGACGTGCGCGGTGGCGCCCTGGGCGATGCGCAGGGCGCCGCCGCCGGCCAGCTCGCCGGCGAGATCCGCCTGCTGGCCGACCGTGGCCGCGGCGTCCAGGGTCCCGCCCGACCAGCGCAGCACGCCGGTCGCGAGCGTGCCCGCGAGCGCGCCGTGGCGGAGGTTGACCGTGCCGGCGGTGAGCGGGCCGCTCACCGTCCCGTCGGCGATGTTCAGCCCGGCGACCGTGCCACCGCCCGCGCCGACGGCCAGGTCGGCCGAGACGGCCAGCGAGGCCGACGGCGCCGCGAGGGAGTGGACCGCCGTGGCCGCGGTGAGGAACACGATGGGGAATCCGAGCGGGATGCACGCGTCGTCGGCCGCGCCCGGCGGCACGCCCGTGCTCCAGTTGCCTCCGTCGCCCCACAGCTCGGTGCCGGCGCCGTCGGTGAACGTCGTGGTGCAGGGCGGCGGGTCCGCGAGCGGGCGCGCCAGGGCCGGCGCCGCGGACGCCGCCAGCAGGACGCAGACCGCGACCGCGAGCCTCCTCATCAGACGCCAACCCTCCCACCGCGCCGCGGGCGCGGTCAACTCCGCAAGGCGGCTGTCAGAGACCGATGCCCGGCACGCCGCCCGGGATCATCTGCAGGTCGTCCCAGGCCTTGGCCGCCTGCTCCCAGTCGGACTCCGAGTCGGCGCCCTCGCTGTGGCGCAGCATCCGGATCAGGTAGGCCAGCGCGGACAGCAGCGCGATCGCCGCGAACGCGATCTGCACCGACAGCACGCCCTCCTCGGTCCAGTAGACGTCGTCGAGCTCGAGCAGCAGCGCCGACTCGTCGAGCACGAGCGCCACGCCGACGCCGAACGGGAACGCCAGGTACTTGTCCAGCTTGTCGCCCTTGGTGCCGATGGCGAAGCCGCCGGCGGCCAGCGCGAGGATGCCGCCGGGCAGGAAGTGGTGGATGTGGCGGTCGCCCACCACGACGTCCTTGATCGGCCCGATGCCGCCCTTGGTGCGGATCGTCCACGTGATCCCGCGGGTGATGCCGAACGCCACCGTGAAGGAGGCCAGCATGTTGAACAGCGAGTTCTCGCGCGTGCGCGACACCCCGTAGCCCTCGCGCAGCACGGCCACCGCCTCCAGCGGCTTGGCCTTGCGGTCCTCCTCGGAGGCGATCTGCCGGCTGCGCGGGAGCATCCCGAGCCGCCACACGCGGGTCAGCTCGGCGCCCATCACGGTGATGACCGCGCCGCCGGCCAGGATGCCCAGGACGTGCGTGCGCCCGGTCGGGCTGGACCCGGCCTGCTTGGCCTCCTTGAGGCGCTTGTCCTTACGCCGCGACACGCGCGCGCCGTCCCTTGTGCAGGTACGCCTCCGCCAGCTGGCGCATGAAGATCACGCCGAACTTCACCAGCGCGCCCAGCTGCGCGCCCAGGGTCGGCCCGCCGGCCCGGAACGTGGTCAGCTGCTTGGCGAAGTCCTGCGCGCGGATGATCAGGATGCCCGCCGCCAGCTCCTCCGCGCCGGCCTCCTCGCCCTCGGCCACGTGGCCCTGGAATACCCGGGTGAACAGCGTGGTGGTGTCCTTCCACACGTCGAAGCCCGCGTCGTCCTTGACCAGCTTGAACCCGGTCAGCGTCAGCGGGTGGCCGACGCCGTCGGCGAACCACAGCCGGTAGAGCATGTGCTTGACGCCCGGCGCCACGTCCACGAACAGGTTGAACCAGCCCTGCTGGACCGGCAGCCGCCCGCCCAGCGCGTCGCACTGCACGTAGCCGGTCGCCACGGCCGGCCGCAGCGGGTCGTGGGCGAAGCGCTCCATGTCCTCCACCTCGATCGTCAGGTGGAACTTCAGCGCCGCGGCCCCCTCGCGGGAGGCGTTCGCGCCCCGGGCGAAGTCGGTCTCCCCGAAGGTGACGTGACCGAGCATCTCCTCGGTGAAGCGGACGGTCGTGGTCATGTGAGGGCCGCCTCCGCGGCGCGGGGGTCGGATTCGAGCATGCGGTCGGCGAAGCGGTCGGCCAGCGCGGCGATGGTGAAGCTGGGGTTCGGGCCGGTCGGCCCGGGCATGACCGAGCCGTCGGCGATGTGCAGCCCGGGGTGGCCGAAGACGTTGCCGTAGGAGTCGACCACGCCCTCGCCGGGGTGGCGGCCCATCGGCGCGCCGCCCAGCGGATGCACGGTGATCACCCGCCGCAGGTACCACAGCGGGTTGTCGGCGAAGCGGCCGCCGAGCACCCGGGCCATGTCGCGCGAGAGCGTGCGCGCCTTCTCGAAGTAGGGCGCGGAGGCCTCGCGGGTCCAGTCGATGTCGAGCCGGCCGTTGCGCAGGTGCATCCGGCCGTCGGGGATGTCGCGGCCCATGGTCAGCAACGGCAGCCCGCCGCTGGACAGCTCGGCCGGCAGCATCAGCTCGGCGATCTGCTGCGTGACGTCGGTCTCCGGCGTGCCCTGCAGCCAGTTCTTGACCAGGAAGAAGCCGGCCTTGCGCCAGCGCCAGATCTGCTTGGGCGCCGACAGCACGTGCAGCACCCAGGCCAGGTGCTGCGGGTAGCCGGCGTCCTGCAGGTAGAAGCCGCGCCCGTCGCCGCCGTCCAGCGCGTCGGGGATGCGCGCCGTCGTAGTGATGACCGGGCCGTAGCCGGGGTCGACGATCCGCGACTCGCGGCGGCCGTCGGGGCTGACCCGCGACGTGTTGAGGATGAGCGTCAGCAGGTCGCCGTTGCCGCAGAAGCGCGTGCCCAGCTTGGCCGAGAGGCCTCCGAACGCGCTGCGGTTGCGCAGCAGCAGGTTCGTCGTGCCCAGCGTGCCCGCGCTCAGGATCAGGTGGTCGCAGCTCAGCGTGACCGTCGGCGGCGCCTCCGGCGCGCCCTCGCCCAGCGCCGCGTAGTGGACGATGTAGCCGCCGCCCTCGCGCGGCTCGAAGCGGCGGACGTCGCACAGCGTGCGGATCTCCGCGCCGTGGTGGGCCGCGTGGGTGAGGTAGTTGTAGTCGAGGGTGTTCTTGGCCCCGAAGTTGCAGCCGACGTCGCACTCGCCCGACATCTGGCAGGTGGTGCGGGTGCGGCCGTGCAGGTTCGGGATCTCCTCCACGATCGCCTCGCCCGGCACCGGCGGCCGGCCCTCGTTGGCGAACGTGATCGCGAGCTGCGGGTGGAAGTGCTCGAGTCCCAGCGCGGACACGGCCTCCTTGAACGCGACCGTCTTCGGCGTCGACGCGTACGGCTCGTGGTCGACCGGGAAGCGCTGCAGCCCGATCATCTTCTCCACCCGGTCGTAGTGCGGGTCGAGGTCCGCGCGGTTGACGGGCCAGTACTCGTAGCCGCCGTTGTCGACGTCTTCGTGGACGAACCAGTTCTCGTCCTTGCGGATGAACACGTTCGCGTAGATCAGCGAGCCGCCGCCCAGCCCGGCCGACACGAGCGCGTCGATGCCCCGGAACGACCAGTAGTGGTACATCCCGGTCAGCCCGTGCGGCGGGTCCCAGAAGCTCTCCCGCGCGCGGTAGGGGCTGCGGGTGAACGAGCCGGGCGGGTACGGGCGCCCGCGCTCGAGCACGAGCACGCGCCGGCCGGCCTCGGCCAGCCGATAGGCGGTCACCGAGCCGCCGAAGCCCGAGCCGACGATGATCGCGTCGTAGTGGTCCACCGGCCGACCCTAACGGGGTGCGCCGCTACCCAGCAACCACCAACCGGTCAGGCGAGCAACGTCCGCCCGCCGGAGCTCGACAGCGGGAACGTGTCGAGGTCCAGCGCGACGACGGCGAGGTCGGCGAACAGCGCCACCTTCGCCAGGTCCTCGCGCAGGTACGGGCCGCCGTCGCGGCGGTCGAGCACGGCGAGGCAGCCGATCGTCTTGCCGTCGCGGATCAGCGGGGCGTTGGCCATCGTGTAGGGGACGTAGCCGGTGCCCGCGGCGACCTGGCGGGCGAAGCGCGGGTCCTTGCGGCACTCGGGGACGAACACGCCCTCGCCGCTGGCCACCACGGCGCCGGCGATCCCCACGCCCGGCGGCAGCCGCATGCCGACCACCTCGGAGGCACCGGCGCCCCACGCCGCCTCGTAGACCAGCTCGCCGTTCGCCGGGTCGGTGAGCGCGATCGAGCAGGCCGCGGCGTCGAACATGCCGGCCGCCGTGCGCACGATCGCCTCCATGACCCGGCGCCGGGTGGTGTTGCGGCCGAGCGACTGGGCCAGGCTGTGGCCGCGCTCGGCGGTCAGCGGCACGCCGACCGCCTCGGCGAACGCGGACGCGGACGCGATCCGCTGCTCGGGCAGCATCTCCAGGCCGCCCGACAGCGCCACCTTGAGCTCCGGCGGCAGGTCGGGCGCGAGCCGGTCGAGCTTGAGCACGTCGCCGTAGCGCGGCGGCGAGCCGATCAGCAGCGTCCACAGCGTGGCGGCCAGGCTGAAGATGTCGCTGGCCGCCGACACCGTGCCGCCGGCGAACACCTCGGGCGCCATGTAGCGCGGCGTGCCGACCGCGATCGTCCCCTGGTCCTCCTCGGAGCCCAGCGCCCGGGCCACGCCGAAGTCCACCAGCACGACGCCGTCGTCGCCCAGGATCATGTTCTGCGGCTTGACGTCGCGGTGCACGATCTGCTGGCCGTGCACGTACTGCAGCGCCTCGCAGCCGTGGCGCACGTACTCGATCGCGTCGCCGATCGTCAGCCCGGGGTCCCCGGCGCGCTTGAGGATCGCCCCCAGGTCGGTCCCGTGGACGAGCTCCATGACGATGTAGAGGCCCTGCTCGTCGCTGGAGTGGTCGATGACCTTGACCACCCGCGGGTGGCTGAGGCTGGCCAGCAGGCGCGCCTCGATCTCGAAGCGGGCGGCGTGGCGGACGTCCAGCAGGCGCTTGACCGCGACGTCCTGCCCGGTCTGGCGGTCGACGGCACGGTAGACCGCTCCCATCGCCCCGCTGGAGATGGGCGCCACGATCTCGTAGCGGCCGTTGAGGGCCTCGCCCCCGACGGCCGTCGCCTGCTGGTCGGGACGCGTCAGAGGCGGCTCGCCTCCATCAGGCCGCCTGCGCAAGGCAGGCCGGCGCCGGCCTGCCGAGGGCGTGGAGCATGTCGGTGACGAGCGCGCCGGCCGTCGCCGGGCGGTCCTCCGGATCCTTGGCCATCCCCGCCGCGATGACGTCGTCGAGCGCGCGCGGCAGCTCGGGCCGGCGCTCGGAGACGCTGGGCGGGGGGTCGACGATGTGGGCGTACATCACGGCGGCGTCGGTGTCGCGCACGTAGGGCACGGTACCGGTCAGCGTCTCCACCGCCAGGCAGGCGAGCCCGTAGACGTCGATGGCCGGGCCGACGCAGTCGCCGTCCAGCAGCTCCGGCGCCATGTAGTCGAGCGTGCCGAGCACCTGCCCGGGCGCCGTCAGCGCGGCGCCCTGCGGGTCGCGCGCGAGCCCGAAGTCCCCCAGGTAGACCTGCGGACCCGGGTCGAGGAGCACGTTCGCGGGCTTGACGTCGCGGTGCACGACGCCGGCCGCGTGCGCCGCGTCGAGCGCGCCGGCCACGGAGGCCAGCACGGTCATCGCGCAGTCCAGGGGCACCGGGCCGGCGACGATGAGGTTGCGCAGCGTGGCCGAGACCAGGCGCGTGGCGATGAAGAGCTCCCCGTCGAGCTCGCCCATGCCGTGGATGGGGATGATGTGGGGGTGCTCGAGGGCGGCCAGCAGCTGGCCCTCACGGCGGAAGCGCTCGCGGTACACGGGGTCGATGCCGACGTCCTCACGCAGCACCTTCAACGCGACGGCGCGTCCGGTGATGCGGTCGGTCGCCAGATAGACGACGCCCATCCGCCCTACTCCGACGATCCCCTCGATCCTGTAGTCACCGAGCTGTGGCTTATCCATGCGAGATCACGGCCTAGTGTCGTGGGTCGACCGGCGGTTCGCAAGTGACTGCTGGCCGGAAGTCCTGCACTGGAAGTCCGGGTATGCTTGGCGCGCTCGCATGCCTGAGATCGCGATCGAGCCCAGGCCGGGCGACTCCGTCGGTCCGTACCGGATCACCCGGTTCATCGGCCGCGGCCGCATGGGCGTGGTCTTCGAGGGCCTCGCGGACGGCGGCGAGCCGGTGGCGATCAAGGTCGTCACCACCGAGCTCTCGCAGGACGAGGTGTTCGTCCGCCGCTTCAAGCGCGAGGTCGAAGCGGCGCAGCGGATCACGCACCCGAACGTCGTGCCGGTGCTGGACGCCGGCGAGGCGGGCGGGCTGCCCTACCTCGTCCAGAAGCTGATCCCCGGCGGCTCGCTGCACGACCGCATCGCCGCCGCCGGCCGGCTGGACGTCCCCACCACGATGCGGCTGCTCACCGGCCCGGCGGAGGGGATCGACGCGCTGCACGCCAGCGGGCTCGTCCACCGCGACATCAAGCCGGCGAACATCCTGCTCGACGGCGACACGGCATTCGTGACCGACTTCGGGCTGGCCAAGGACAGTCAGGCGTCGAACCTCACCCGCCCGGGTCAGGCGCTCGGTTCGCTCGACTACATGGCGCCGGAGCAGATCCGCGGCGAGGACGTCAGCGCGGCGACCGACATCTACGCGCTCGGCTGCGTGGTGCAGGAGTGCCTGCTGGGTGGGCCGCCGTTCGGCGGGCGGCCGAGCATGCGGGTGCTGTTCGCGCACCTGCAGGAGCCGCCGCCGGACCTGTCCGAGCAGCGCCGCGACGTCGCGGCGCCGGTGGCGCGGGCGATCAACCGCGCGCTGGAGAAGGAGCCGGACGACCGCCCCGCGTCGGCCTCCGGCTACATCCAGGGCATCGTCAGGGCAGCCGGGCTCTGATCCACTTGGTGGCGTCGGCCGCGGGCGCGCCCGTGACGACGTGGCCGTGGTCGATGCCGGCGTAGGTCTTGTAGCTCACCGGCACGTGGTTCGCCGTGAAGCGCTTCACCAGGTCGTCGGTGAACGGCGGCAGGACCGTGGGGTCGGCCGTGCCCTGCTCGACCCGCACGGGCGTCTTGATGCGCAGGTCCTCGGGATCGACCTTGGCGTTGAGGAAGGCGATCAGGGGCGTCAGGTCGGCGTCCGGCTTGAAGATCTGCGACGGCGCCAGCCCGCCCCAGGAGCTGGGGACGTCGAGCTCGCCCGAGCACTTGCTCAGGGTCTGGCCGTAGAGCGCGCTCGCCTGCGGGGAGAGCAGGCCGGCGATGCCCAGCGCCGGGTCGGCCACGTCGGCGCCGCGGATGATCAGCGAGCCGAGGCCCGTGGTCCCGCCGCCGGGCGAGTTGAGGTTGCGCGCGAGGCTGAACTGCTCGCCGATGTGCGAGGCAGGCGCGAAGGCCACGGTCCCGCGGACCTTGAGCTCGGGCGTGTACTTCGGCGCGAGGTCGGCCGCCCACAGCGCGGCGTGGCCGCCCTGGGAGTGGCCGGCGATGACGATGCGCTTCCCGATGCGCCGGTCGAGCTTGCGGGCGGCGCGGACGATGTCCAGCACGCTGCGGCCCTCGGCGAGGCCGTTGAGGTACGGGTGCGTGCCGGGCGTGCCGAGGCCCTGGTAGTCGGTGCGCAGCACGGCGTAGCCCCGCTTGAGCCACTGCTTGAGGAGGGCCGGCTCGGCCGCCGCGTCGAGGCGGGTCGGCGCGCAGGCGTCGGCGATCCCCGTCGTTCCGTGCGCCCAGGTGATGACCGGCCAGCCGTGCTTCGGCGCCTTCCCGCGCGGGACCGCGACGTCGCCCGACACCGCGACGCTCCTGCCGTCCACGCCGGTGCTGCGATAGAGCACGAGCGCGTCCCGTGCCCCGCCCTTCATCCGGTCGCGGCCGCTGAA
>JAICUS010000041.1 GCA_025935735.1 Solirubrobacteraceae bacterium
CCCCTCGGTGCGGGTGGGGGCGCGGGGCCCCCGGCCGCCCCGGCGGGGGGCGGGTTTCGCCGCGCCCCCCTCGGGGGTCTCCCCGGGGGTGCCGCCCCCCGCGCCGGGGGGCGCCTCCCCCGCGGCCGCCGTGGCGCGCGCGGCGGCCGTCGCGACGGGCGCGGTGGCGCGGGCCGGGGCGGTCAGCGGCCGGCGGCCGGCGGCGCCGGCGGGACGGGCGGTCTCGCTCGCGCTGGTCGGTGCCTACGCCGCCGCCGTGGTGCGCGGGCACGCCGGCGCGGCCCGCGAGCCCTCGTCGGCGCGGCTGCAGCGCGCGGTCGGCACCGGCGTCCTGGGCCTGATCCCGCTGGAGGCCGGGCTGCTCGCCGGCGCGGGCGCGCTCACGCCGGCGCTCGCCGTGGCGGCGCTGTGGCCGGTCGCCCGGGCGTTCGCCCGGCGCAGGACGGTGACATGAGGTACGGGTACGTCTCCAACGGACTGTCCGGGCACCGCCTCGAGGACGCGCTCGCGCTGCTGGCCGAGAACGGCTACGCCGGCGTCGCGCTGACGCTCGACCACATGCACCTCGATCCGCTGACGCCGCTGGGGCGCGCGCGCTGGCTGCGCGGGCGGCTGGACGCGCTCGGGCTCGGGTGCGTGGTGGAGACGGGCGCGCCGTTCGCCCTGGACCCGCGGCGCAAGCACTTCCCGACGCTGATGTCGGACGGGCGCGAGCGGCGCATCGCGCTGCTGCGCCGGGCCGTCGACGTGGCGGTCGTGCTGGGCGCGCCGGTGGTGACCCTGTGGTCGGGGGCGGCGCCGTCCGGGGTCCCGGCGGCGCGGGCCTGGGACCTGCTGCTCGACGGTTGCGAGCGCGTCCTGGCCCACGCGCGGCGCGCCGGCGTGGCGCTGGGGTTCGAGCCGGAGCCGGGCATGCTCGTGGAGCGCTTGGACGACTACGAGCGGCTGGCGAGCCGGCTCGACTTGGGGCTCACGCTCGACGTCGGCCACTGCATCTGCGTGGAGCCGGAGCCCGTCCCGGCGTGCGTGCGCCGGGCCGGCGGCCGGCTCGTGCACGTGCACATCGAGGACATGCGCCGCGGCGTGCACGAGCACCTCATGTTCGGCGACGGTGAGCTCGACCTGCCGGGCGCGCTGGCCGCGCTGGCGGCCGTGGGCTACGACGGCATGGTGGCGGTCGAGCTCTCGCGCCATGCCCACATGGCCCACGAGGCCGTGCCCGCGGCGATCGCCCGGCTGCGGGCGGCCGAGGCGGTGCCGGCATGATCGCGCTCGAGCGGCGGGTCTCGCCGGAGGCGCTGGCCTGGCTCCGGGACGCCGTGGCCCAGGTGGAGCGCGATCCCGCTCGGATCGCCGCGCTGTTCCCGCAGGTCGGACGCCGGGTGGGGCGCGGGCCGCTCGATCCGGCCGCCTCGCCGGACGACCCGCACGTCTGGACGGTCGACGACGCGGCGCGCACGCGGCTGCTGCTCGCCCTGGGCGACGCGGTGGTGGAGGCGCTGCCGGAGCTCTATCGCTACGGCGACGCGGCCGAGCGCCGCGGCATCCTGCGGGCGCTGGCGCAGCTGCCGGTGGGCGAGGAGGCGACCGGGCTGGTGGAGGACGCGATCCGCACGAACGACACGCGGCTGCTGGCGGCGGCGCTCGGCCCCTACGCCACCGCGCACCTGCCGGACGCGGCGTACGACCAGGCGGTGCTCAAGTGCGTGTTCGCCGGCGTCCCGATCGCCCCGCTGCACGGCCTGCACCGCGTCACGGCGGACGGCGCGCGGATGCTCGCGGCGCTCGTCCACGAGCGCGTGGCGGCGGGCCGCGACGTGCCCGCCGAGGTGTGGCCGGTGATCGATCGCCATCCGCCGGACGCGGAGATCGCGGCGATCGAGGCCGAGCTGGGCAGCCGGTCGCCGCGGCGGCGGGCCGCGGCGCAACGAGCACTCGGAGGGCGAGCATGAGGATCTTCGACCCGCACGCGCACATGACGTCGCGCACCACCGACGACTACCAGGCGATGGCCGCCGCGGGCATCCGGGCGCTCGTGGAGCCGGCGTTCTGGCTCGGCCAGCCGCGCACGTCGGCCGGCTCGTTCGTCGACTACTTCAGCTCGCTGGTCGGCTGGGAGCGCTTCCGGGCCGCGCAGTTCGGCATCCGCCATCACTGCGCGATCGGCCTGAACCCGAAGGAGGCCAACGACGCGGACCTGCGCCGGGAGGTGCTGGCGATCCTGCCGCGCTTCCTGGCCAAGGACGGCGTCGTCGCCGTCGGCGAGATCGGCTTCGACGCGATGACGGCGGACGAGGAGTCCGCGCTGACCGCGCAGCTGGCGCTGGCGCGCGAGCACGCGCTGCCGGTGCTCGTGCACACGCCGCATCGTGACAAGGCCGCGGGCACGCGGCGGACGCTGGAGCTCGTGGACGCCGCCGGGCTCGCGCCCGAGACGGTGCTGATCGACCACAACAACGAGCTGACCGCGGCCGAGGTGCTGGCGTCGGGCTGCTGGGCCGGGTTCTCGATCTACCCGCACACGAAGATGGACGAGCAGCGGATGGTCGGGGTGCTCGAGGAGCACGGCCCGGAGCGGATCATCGTCAACTCGGCCTGCGACTGGGGCGTGTCGGATCCGCTCAAGGTGCCCAAGACCGCGGCGGCGATGCGGGCGGCGGGCTTCGAGGAGCGGGCGATCGAGCAGGTGGTGTGGGACAACCCGGTCGCGTTCTTCCGGCAGAGCGGCCGGCTGCTGCTGGACGACCTCGACCCCGCCGACCTGACCGCCACCTACGCGGGCAGCGGCCTGTTGCGGGGCGAGCGCTGATGCGGTTGCGTCACCCGGACGGCAGCGTGCTGCACCTGGCCTACTGCTCCAATGTCCACCCGGCCGACGACCTGGACGGCGTCGCCGGCCAGCTGGAGCGCTACGCCGCGCCGGTGCGCGAGCGCCTCGACGCGCCGACCCTCGGTGTCGGGCTGTGGCTGGCCGCGCCCGCGCTGGCCGACCCGCGGGCGCCGGAGCGCCTCGCCGGCTCGCTGCGCCGGCTCGGGCTCGAGGTGATCACGCTCAACGGCTTCCCGTACACCGCGTTCCACGCGCCGGTGGTCAAGCGCGCCGTGTACAAGCCGGACTGGACCGACGCCGCGCGGCGCGAGTACACGCTCGGGCTGGCCGGGCTGCTCGCGCGGCTGCTGCCCGCGGACGTGGGCGAGGGGAGCATCTCCACGCTCCCGCTGGGCTGGCGCGCCGGCTGGGACGACGGCGCGCAGGCGGCGGCCGTCGCCGCGCTCGGCGAGGTCGCGGCCGGCCTGGAGCGCCTGTATGCCGCCACGGGCAAGCGGATCCGGCTCGCCCTGGAGCCCGAGCCGGGCTGCGCGGTGGAGACGGTCGCCCAGGCGTGCGCGGTGCTGGCGGGCCTGGCGCCCGAATGGATCGGCGTGTGCCTGGACGCCTGCCATCTCGCCGTGCAGTTCGAGTCGGCCGGCGACGCGGCGGCGCAGCTGCGGTCCGCCGGCGTGCCCGTGGTCAAGGCGCAGCTGTCCAGCGCCCTGCGCGTCTTCCCGGAAGAGCGCGCCCTCCTGGCGGGCTACGACGAGCCGCGCTTTTTGCACCAGGTGCGCGAGCGGGTCAACGGGCACGTCGAGGGCGTGGACGACCTGCCGGAGACCGGCGCGCTGCCCGGCGCCGGCGAGTGGCGCGTGCACTTCCACGTGCCCGTGCACGACGCGGTGCGCAGCACGCAGGCCGAGCTGCTCGACGTGCTGCAGGTCCTGGCCGGCGGCCCGGCGCCGCTCACGCACCACCTCGAGGTCGAGACCTACACCTGGAGCGTGATGGCCGGCGAGGACGGGCTGGTCGACGGGCTGGCGCGCGAGCTGGCCTGGGCGCGCGACCGGCTGGTCGATCTCGGCGCGGAGGTGCTCGCATGACGCTCGTGGCGATCGACGCGGTGGGCCTGACGCCGCGGGCGCTGGCGCACATGCCCCGGCTGCGCCGGCTCGCGCAGGACGGCTTCCAGGCGCGGCTTGACACCGTGCTCCCGGCTGTGACCTGCCCGGTGCAGTCCACGCTGCTCACCGGCCGCACGCCCGCCGAGCACGGGGTCGTGGGCAACGGCTGGTACTTCCGCGACCTCGGCGAGGTCATGCTGTGGCGCCAGCACAACGCGCTCGTGCAGGGCGAGAAGGTGTGGGAGACCGCGCGCCGGGCGCGGCCCGGCTTCCGCACGGCCAACGTCTGCTGGTGGTACGCGATGGGCGCCGACGTCGACCTCACGGTCACGCCGCGGCCGATCTATCACGCCGACGGCCGCAAGTCGCCCGACTGCTACACCCACCCGCCCGCGCTGCACGACCGGCTCACGCGCGCGCTCGGCGAGTTCCCGCTGTTCAACTACTGGGGGCCGGGTGCCGGCATCGCCTCCTCGGAGTGGATCGCCGGCGCCGCCCGGCTGCTGCTCGACCACGAGCGCCTCGACCTGCTGCTCGTCTACCTCCCGCACCTCGACTACGACCTGCAGCGCTTCGGGCCCGGCGCGCCCGAGGCGGCCGCCGCCGCTCGCGAGCTGGATGCCGTGGCGGGCGCGCTGGTCGAGCACGCGCGCGCCCGCGGCGACCGGGTGATCGTGCTCTCCGAATACGGCATCACGCCCGCCCGGCGGCCGGTCGAGATCAACCGCGCGCTGCGCGCCGCCGGCCTGCTGGACGTCTACACGCAGGCCGGGATGGAGTACCTGGACCCGTGGACGTCGCGCGCGTTCGCGCTGGCCGACCACCAGATCGCCCACGTCTACACGACCGACCCGGCCGCGGCGCGCGACGCGCTCGCGGGCCTGCCCGGGGTCGCCGCGCTGCTCGACCGCGCCGACGCCGGGCTCGACCACCCGCGCGCCGGCGAGCTGGTCGCGCTCGCCGAGCCGGACGCCTGGTTCACCTACCACTACTGGCTCGACGACGCCCGCGCGCCCGACTTCGCCCGCACCGTCGAGATCCACCGCAAGCCCGGCTACGACCCCAACGAGCTGTTCCTCGACCCGGACGACCGCTACGTCAAGCTGCGCGCCGCCGCCGCGCTGGCCCGCAAGAAGGCCGGCCTGCGCTACAGCCTCCAGGTCGTGCCGCTGGACTCCCGCCACGTCAAGGGCACGCACGGCCTGCTGCCCACCACCGCCGAGGACGCCCCCGTCCTGATCTGCTCGGAGCCCGAGCACGCCCGCGAGCGGATCGCCGCCACCGACGTGCGAGACCTCATGCTCGAGCTCGCCCTGGAGGCCGACGAGCGCGATACGGGCGCTCCTCACGGTCGGCGTAATGTCTGAGTGCACATGGACGTCCGGTTGAAGCGCGCGTATGAGCAGGCGGAGCCGGAGGACGGCCATCGCGTGCTGATCGACCGCCTCTGGCCGCGCGGGGTCAGCCGGGAGCGCGCCGCGCTGGACGCGTGGGAGCGCGAGCTGGCGCCGAGCACGGATCTGCGGCAGTGGTTCGGGCACGAGCCGGGCCGGTTCGAGGAGTTTCGCCGGCGCTACATCGAGGAGCTCCGCGGCGAGCGCCCGCGGCTCACGCGGCTGCGCCGGCTGGCGCGGGAGGGCACGCTGACCCTCGTCTACGCGGCCCATGACGCCGAGCACAACGACGCCGTCGTGCTCGCCGAGGTGCTGCGCCGCGGTCTGCCGGGGCGCTGACCCGGGACCGCTCCCGAGCCCGACGTCATCTCCGGAGCATGACGCCGACGGCCGCTCGGGGCCATGCTGTCGCGGCTCCATATCGACTCGCCGCCCACCCCACGGCGATCGCCGGGACGAGAGCGGGATGGATGCGCGCACCCATGGGAACCGGCCGGCCCCGGCGCGATCATCCGTTGCACGACGGCGCAGACCAAGGTCGCGACCGGCACACGGAGCGCCGCTGAACCGCGGCCCCGCCGAGTCCAGGACCGGGCCGTCGCCTCGAAAGGAGGCCGATCATGCTCGTGCACGTCCATACCCGACGGCGGTCGCCGGCGTCCTGCGTTCGGCTGGGCGGCCTGTAGGCGATGTCCGCGCTCGGCGTCATCCTGGTGATGGTCGGTGCGGCCCTGATGGTCGCGGAGGCGCACGTGCCGACGCACGGCGCGCTGGGGACCGGGGCGGCCGCGGCGCTGACCGCGGGCGTCGTGCTCGTGCTCGCCGGCGCGGGCGCGCCCGCCGGCGCCGTGCTGGCGTCCGGCGTCGTGGTGGCGCTGGCCGGCCTGGCGCTCGCCTGGCTGTTGCTGGTGAAGTCGCTCGCCGCGCGCCGGCTGGCGCTGCGCAGCGGGCCGCAGGCGCTGATCGGGCGGGTGGCGACGGTTCGCTCCGTCCCGGCGCCGGTCGGCCGCGTGCAACTTGACGGCGCGCTGTGGCGCGCGCGTCTGTGGGACCTCGAGGACGAGGGCGTGCCCGTGGCCGAGGGCAGCGCCGTCGTGGTCGAGGCGATCGACGGACTCACTCTTACTGTCCGACCGGCCGAGGAATGGGAAGTGAACTGACATGACTGCTGTTCTGATCGTCCTGGCTGTGCTGGTGGGGCTGGCACTCGCCCTCGCCGGCTCGTCGGTGCGCGTGCTGCGCGAGTATGAGCGTGGAGTGATCTTCCGCTTCGGCCGCCTCGTGGCCCAGAAGGGTCCCGGACTGGTGTTCCTGGTGCCGATCGCGGACCGCATGGTGCGTGTGACGCTGCGTACGATCACCCACGCGATCCCGCCGCAGGACGTGATCACCCGTGACAACGTGCCGGCCCGCGTGGATGCGGTCGCGTACTTCCGGGTCGTCGACGCGGACGCATCCGTGGTCGACATCGAGGACTACCTGCGGGCGACCTCCGAGATCGCGAAGACCACGTTGCGCTCGGTGCTGGGCAAGGCGGAGCTCGACTCGCTGCTGTCGGACCGCGAGCGCCTCAACGAGGATCTCCAGCGGATCATCGACGAGCAGACCGAGCCGTGGGGGATCAAGGTGGTCACGGTCGAGATCAAGGATGTCGGGATCCCGCAGGACATGCAGCGCGCGATGGCCCGTCAGGCGGAGGCCGAGCGCGACCGGCGCGCCAAGGTGATCAACGCCGAGGCGGAGTTCCAGGCCGCCGCGCGCCTGGCCGAGGCGGCCGCCGTGCTCTCCAGTACCCCGGCGGCCCTCGAGCTGCGGTACCTGCAGACGATCGGCGAGGTGGGCAAGGGCGACGGCGCGACCGTGCTGCTCCCGCTGCCGCTGGACGTCATCGGGTCGCTCGTGCCGCGAGCCGGCCGCAACGGGCGCGGCACCGGCCCGGGCGTCGTACACGTGGACTGACACCCCACGTCACTTCACCTCAGTGCACAGTCTTCAACCATCGACAGATCACGGAAAAGAAACGGAGCATCCCCATGGCCACGACCACAGATCACCCATCGACGCGCCACGGCCGCATGCCCTCGAGCGAGCCCGGCACCATGCGTGACACCCGCGCGGACTGGGGCGACCCCCGCTATCAGGCGTTCGCCCTGCTGCGACTCGCGTTCATCGTGGCACCGATCGCCTTCGGTCTCGACAAGTTCTTCAACGTCATGGTCGAGTGGCCGACCTACCTCGCGCCCTGGATCAATGACATCGCACCCGGCTCCGGCCAGGACTTCATGTACCTCGTCGGCGCGATCGAGATCGTCGCCGGCGTCGCCGTCGCGGTCAAGCCCCGCTACGGCGCCTACCTCGTCGCCGCCTGGCTGGCGGGAATCGTGATCAACCTGTTGACCGCGTCCGGCTTCTACGACATCGCGCTGCGCGACTTCGGGCTGATGCTCGCCGCGCTCACGCTCGCCCGCCTCGCCTCCGTCTACGACCCCCCGGCGAAGGCGGCCGAGGCCGAGCGCACGCATGACCGTTCGCCTGGCCAGAAGGTCGTCGGCGTCCTCTGACCGGCACCCGCTGACCCGGATCGATCGTCTCGCCTACTCGGCGGCGCCCAGTCGCTCCAGCGCGCGCGGGAACAGCACGTTGTTCTCCTCGTGGACGTGCTGATGGAGGCCGAGCTCGAACGCGTGGAGCGACTGCAGGAGCCTGCGGTGTGTTCCGCACAGCGCAGGCTCGAGGTCGTAGCCGCCGCAGAGCTCGCGCAGCGCGGAGAGGGCGTCGCCGGTGATCGCGTGGTCGTCCTCCAGCAGCGCGATCACGCCGGCGTCGAACCCCGACGCGTCGCCGCGCTGCTCCAGTGCGCGGCAGGCGGGAAACAGCGTGTGCTCCTCCAGGCGCATGTGGATCTCGAGCTCGCCGCGCATGGTGGCGAACAGCCGCTGGAGGTCGGCGAGCTCGGGGTGGCGCTTGCCGTGCACGCGCACGACCGTGCCGAGCAGCCCGTCGATCCGCGGCAGCTCGGCGCGCAGCGGGTCATGGTGGCGGACGACGATGTGCTCGCACAGCTCGGCCATCGAGCAGTGCGCCACGTCGTGCGGCGGCAGATCGTGCGTGCCCGGCTCGTCGCGCAGCGTGTCGAGCAGGACGGTGACCGTCCGCGCGTCCAGGCCGCGCTGCGCGCAGGCGTCCTCGAGGCTGCGGCGCCCGTCGCAGCAGTAGTCCAGGCCGAGGCGCTCGAACAGCGCGGCGGCGGCGGGCCGGTCGAGGACCAGGTCGCCGAGGGTGGCGGCGGGGTCGGTGACGCTCACGGGACTGCCTTTCTGCCGGGGGTCAGTTCGTGCGGCCGATCCGCACGCGCCAGGCCTCCGGGCCCTGCTCGAGGTACTGCCAGCTGAAGCGGCCGGTCTGCTCGGCCTCGAGCTGGTAGTAGAGCGGCTTGGGATCGTGGTCGTTGACGAGCTGGAACGCGGTGCCGGCGGGCAGCGCGGCGAACGTGTCGAAGATCAGCTCGTGGCGGCGGGCGGGCGGCTGGGAGCGGACGTCGAGGATCGTGTCGGGCATGGGGGGCTCCTGGCTGGTCGGGGTCGGAAGGTCGGACATCCGGGTCAGGCGGTGCATGGCCGCGTTGAGCCGCTGGGCGGCGTCCGGGCTCCGCCGGCGCACCGCGGCGTAGCCGGCGGCCGTGAGGCGCAGCGCCTCGGTCGGCCGCCCGGCGCGGCCCAGCGCCAGTGCGGTGCGGGCGAGCGCGGCGGCGAGCTCGTCGCAGTCGCTCCGGCCTTGGGGTTCGCTGACCGTCTGCCGATTTTTCACAGCTATCGTGTATAAACTAGCGCATGGCGATCAGCGACGCCGCGAGCCCGTGAGGAACCTTCAGCCCCAGGACCCGAGCCCGACGGAGGCCGCCGCCTCCGCGGCCGGTGCGCGCGCGCCGTCGGGGCTCGACCTCCTTCTCGACGAGCCCACGCCGGAGCTGGTGCGGGAGCTGCTGCGCGAGGTCATCGACCCCGAGCTGGGCCTGGACATCGTCGAGCTCGGACTGCTGCGGGCGGTGGAGGTCGCCGACGGGACCGCGCGCGTGCGCTTCACCGTGACCACGCCGGCCTGTCCGCTGTCGAGCTACATCGAGGACGAGATCCGGGCCTGCCTGTGGCAGCTGCCCGGGCTGGGCGACGTGGAGGTGGAGTGCGAGTACGCGCCGGCCTGGTCCCCGGAGGACATGAGCGAGGCCGCGAAGATCGCGCTGGGCTTCGCGTGACGGCGGTGCGCGCGTCGCGCGGCGGCCGTGCCCCGGCCGCACCGTCCTCGCGGCTGGTGCGGCGGCTGCCGCTGCTGGCGGCGGCGCTCGTGGCGCTGATCGCCGGGCTGTGGGCCGGGCTGCTGCGGCTCGGCTTCGACCTGCCGCCGCTGCGGCCGGCCCTGGCGGCCGAGCACGGGCCGCTGCTGGTGCTCGGCTTCCTCGGCACCCAGATCGGCCTGGAGCGCGCCGTGGCGCTGCGCCGTGGCTGGCCGTACGCCGCCCCCGCCGCGGCGGCCGCCGGCGCGCTCTGGCTGATCGCCGGGCTGCCCGCCGGCGCGGGCCGCGCGCTGCTCGCCGCCGGCGGCGCGGTGCTGGTGGCGGTGTTCGTCACCGTCCACCGGCTGCAGCCGAGCCGGCACAACGCGGTCATGGGCCTGGGCGCGCTGGCCTGGCTGATCGGCGCGCTCGCCTGGCTGGCGGGAGCCGATGTCGTGCACGTGGTGCCGTGGCTCGCGGCCTTCCTGGTGCTGACCATCGTCGGCGAGCGGCTGGAGCTCTCGCGGATGCGCCGCCCGTCCGCGCGCGCGGTGCGCCTGCTGCTCGCGGCCGTCGGGATGTTCCTGGCCGGCGTGGCGCTCAGCGCCGGCCCTGAGGCGCTCGGCGTGCGGCTGGCCGGCGCCGGGCTGCTCGCCCAGGCCGCCTGGCTGGCCCGCTATGACGTCGCCCGGCGCACGATCCGCACGCCCGGCGCCACCCGCTACATGGCCGCCGCCCTGATCGCCGGCTACGTCTGGCTCGCGGTCGCCGGCGGCGTGTGGCTGGCGAGCGGGTCGCTGAGCGGCGGCGGCTTCGGCTACGACGCGATGGTCCACGCCATCTTCCTCGGGTTCGTCTTCTCGATGGTCTTCGCGCACGCCCCGGTGATCGTGCCGGCCGTGCTGGGCGTCGCGCTGCCCTATCGGCGGGCGTTCTACGCGCCGCTGGTCCTGCTGCACGCCGGGCTGACGGTGCGCGTGCTCGGCGACGCCGCGGGCGACGTGACGGCCTGGCGCTGGGGCGGCGCGCTCAACGAGCTGGCGATCGTCGCCTTCCTCGTGCTCGCCGCGCACTCCGTCGTGCGGGCGCGGCAAGGGCGGCGCGTGCGATGAGCGCGGTGCTGGTGTTCGTGGCGCTGCTCGCGGCGTGCGTGTGGGTGGGCGGCTTCGTCGCCATCGCCGTCGCGGCCCGCGTCGCGCGCCGGGAGCTCGCGCCCGGCGCCCAGGTCGCCTTCTTCCGCGGGCTGGGGCGCAGCTACGGCGTCGTGGGCGGCGTCGCGCTCGCGGTCGCGCTCGGCTGCGGCGCCGCGCTGCTCGCCGGCCACGGCTGGGACGGCACCGCGCTGGCCGCCGTAGTCGTCGCCGTGGCGCTGGTGGCGGTCACGGTCGCCGGCGTGACGCAGGCGCGGGGGATGACGCGGTTGCGCCGCCGCGCGCTGGACGCCGGCGACGCGGCGCTGGCGGCACGGGTGCGAGCGGGCGCCGCGCGGGCCAACGTGCTGCGCGCGGCGATCGGGGCGCTCAGCCTGGTGCTCCTGGCGCTGGCCGCCGTGATGGCCACCTGACCCTTCCCGCGATCAATCGCGGAAGCTGCGGTCGCCGACTCCGACGGCGCGCAGCGCGGCCGGCCCCGCCACGACGCGCACCGGCGGCGGGGTGGGGGAGTCGAGCCAGCGCTCGACGCGGGCGGCGCCGCGGCTGTGGCGCGCCCGGCGGGGTGACGCGAACCACACCCGCGGGCGATGACCGGGCGCCGGCGCGACCGTAGCCTGGCGCGTCCTGGACTGTTGTCCCCCAAGGAGGCAGGCGTGCCGCACGCCCTCGTGCGCTTGGAAACCGAACGTCCCGACACGCCGTGGCGCATGCTCGCGGCCATCGACCTGCACGCGTGCCGGCGCGCCGCGCTGGCCGACCCGGAGAGCGTCCGGGCGTTCGTGCGGGCGCTGGTGGGCGCGCTCGGGTTGACCGCCCGGGGTCCGCTGCGGCTGGAGCGCTTCGCGGACGCCGAGCTCGAGGGCTGGACGGCGATGCAGCTGCTCGAGAAGGGCGCGATCACCGTCCAGGCCGGCAAGGTCGGGGCGCTGCGGTTCGCCGACGTGTTCGCCGTCCGGCCGTTCGACGGGAAGGTCGCGGCCGCGGTGGCCGGCGAGCACTTCGGCGGCACGCCGTCGGTGCGCGTGCTGCGGCGCTGAGCTCGCACCGGCTACGGTCTGCGGGTGCCCGAGTCCGCGGTGAACAACCCCCTCTTCGCGCGCCTGTTCGACCGCTGCTTCGGCAGGGACAAGGGGCGCGGCGAGGACGCGCTGCGGCGCGAGCTGCTCTCCGGGCTGTCGGGCCGCGTGGTCGAGGTCGGCCCCGGGAACGGGATCAACTTCGAGCACTATCCGGCGACGGTGCAGGAGCTCGTGGCGGTCGAGCCCGAGCCGTACCTGCGCGGGCGCGCCGAGGAGACGGCGCGGTCGGTGGGGCTGGCCGTGCGCGTGGTCGACGGCACGGCCGCGGCGCTGCCGCTGGAGGACGCAGCGGCCGATGCGCTGGTGGTCGCCGGCGTGCTGTGCTCGGTGGCCGATCCGCAGGCGGCGCTGGCCGAGTTCCGCCGCGTGCTGCGGCCCGGCGGCGAGCTGCGCTTCTACGAGCACGTGCGCTCGCGCCGGCCCGGCTTCGCGCGCTACCAGGACGCCGTGGCGCTGGTGTGGCCGCGGGCGATGGGCGGCTGCATGCCCAACCGGGACACGCTCGCGGCGCTCGAGCGCGGCGGCTTCCGGATCGAGCGCTGCCGCGGCTTCGGGTTCCCGCCGGACGCCCGCGGCTACCCGGTCGCCCCTCGCATCCTCGGCGTCGCACGCGCCGGCTGACCCCTCACGCCGCCGCCACCAGCAGGTCCGTCACCAGGCGCAGCGGCGGCCAGCTCTCGCGGCCGGGCCGCGTCACCGCGTAGGCGCGCAGCGTGGCCTCCGGGTGGCGGAGCGGGATGCGGCCCACGCCCTCCGGCAGCCGGGTGTCCGCGGGGAGCAGCGCGACGCCGAGCCCGGCGAGGATGAGGTCCTGCACGAGCTCGATGGCGTCCACGCGGTGCGCGATCCGGGGCTCGAAGCCCGCGAGCGAGGCGATCGTCTGGACGACCCGCTCGTCGGCGACGTTGCGCGAGTTGACGATCCAGTCGGCGCCGGCGAAGCGGCGGAAGACCGCGGGCGCGTCGCCCTCCACGGTCTCGCTCCCGGCGGGCACCCCGAGCTGCCAGGTGGCCGTCCACAGCGGCGTGACGCGCAGCGCCGGGTCGAACGCGATCGGCGCGAGCGAGTAGTCGTAGACCATCGCGAGGTCGACCGCGTCCTGGGCGAGGAGCGCGAACGCCTCGGCGGGCTCGTGCTCGAGGATCCGCAGGTGGACCGCGGGGTGCTCGGCGGAGAGCCGGGCGAGGACCGGGACCAGCGAGCGGCGGACCGCGGACGCGAACCCCGCGACGCGCACCGTCCCGATGGGCTCGCCGCTCGGGTCGAGGTCCGCCCGGGCGGCCTCCAGGGCGGCGAGGATCGTCACGGCGTGAGCGGCCAGGCGGCGGCCCGCGGGCGTCAGCCGGACGCTGCGGCCCTCGGGCTCGATCAGCGTCGCGCCCGCTTCGCGGGTGAGGACGGCGAGCTGCTGGGACACGGTCGACGTCGTGTAGCCGAGCGCGTCGGCCACGGCGCGCATCGAGCCGCGGCGCGACAGCTCGAGCAACAGCCGCAAGCGGTTCGGATCCACCCCATGATTGTTCGAGAACATCGAACGGTATGTCAAGCAACTCGGCGTTGATCGAACGGTCGGGCTGCGGTTCACTGGCGCCCATGAGCCGCCTCGCCCCACCCACCGGCGCCCGCGCGGGCGCCGGCATGGCGCTGGCGGCGATCCTGTGCGTCCAGATCGGGAACGCCATGTCGGTCGGCCTGTTCGACGACGTGGGCTCCTCCGGCGCGGGCGCGCTGCGCCTCGCCTGGGCGGGCGTCCTGCTGCTCGTGGTGGTCCGCCCGCGGCCGAGCGCGTTCTCCCGGCGGGCGCTGGGCGCGTCGGTGGTGCTCGGCGTCGTGACCGGCGTGCAGACGCTCTGCTTCATGGCCGCCGTCGCCCGCCTGCCGCTCGGCACGGCCAGCGCGCTCGGGTTCCTCGGGCCGCTCGGCGTCGCGGTCGCCCGCGGCCGCGGGGCGGGGAGGGCCTGGCCGGCGATCGCCGCGGCCGGGGTCCTGCTGCTCACCGCGCCCTGGCAGGGCACGGCGGACGCCGCCGGGATCGCCTTCGCGCTCGCCTCCGCGGCGACGTGGGCGGCCTACATCCTGCTCACGCAGGCCGTCGGCGACGAGGTCGCCGGCCTCCAGGCCCTGGCGGTGTCGCTCCCGGTCGCGGGCGTCGTCGCCCTGCTCTACGCGCATCCGGACCCCGCCGTGGCCCTCGCGCCGCACATGCTGGTGGCCGGGATCGGCCTCGCGATCCTGGTCCCGGCCATCCCGTACGCGCTCGAGCTGCTCGCGCTGCGGCGGCTGACCGCCACGGCGTTCGGCACGCTGATGAGCCTCGAGCCCGCGGTCGGCCTGGTGGTCGGCCTGGTGGCGCTGAATCAGACGCCGGACCTCAGGGCGGTCGCGGGCATCCTGCTGGTCGTCGCCGCGGGGATCGGCGCCCAGCGCGACGGGGCGCGGGGCGCCGCCGTCCCCGCGCCCGCCCCCGCCTACTGACCCAGCTCCACCTCCTGCTGCCACGTGCCGCGGTCGAAGAACGGCAGCACGGGCTTGTCGGCGATGCCCTGCACGCTGACGTCGTAGATGCGCCGCGGCTCGCGCCAGGCGGCCGGCGACGCGCTGTTGAACTGCTGGGCGAGCGCCGCCCCGGCGGCCGCGGCGGCGGCGCGGTAGCCCGCCGCGCCGAGATGCTCGAGCGCGAACGCCTGCGCGTAGGAGACGTCGAACTGGTGGCTGTCGCCGGGGTGCGCACCCAGCAGCGCCACCGCGATCGACCCGTACGGCTTGCGGACGCCGACGTCGACGACGGCGTCCCGGAACGCGTCCCAGGCCGCGACGCCCGGGTCGACGGTGCCGGCCGCGTCGGTGCGCGTGTAGTTGCCGTCCCAGGCCAGCAGCGTGTCCAGCACGACCTTGGCCGGGCCGGTCGCGCCGGCGTCGGCGCGGCTGAGCGCGTCCTGCAGGAACGGCCGCGCCTCCGCGGTCTGGCCGGTCACCCGGTCGACGCCCTGGACGCTCGCGAACGTCGGGGCGGCGTGCGCGGCGGCGACCTCGCGGAACAGCAGCCCCGAGCGGTGCAGCCGGCCGCTGAGGCGCTCGGTCGCCGGGGCGTCGCCGTTGGTCCAGCCGGCCGACGGGAGCGTGTTCCAGTTGGCCAGCCACCCCTGGTTCGGATCGATCACGTGGGGGCGCTGCCTCACGGAGAGGAACCCGCGCCATTCCGCCTTCCCGGTGCCCGGGTAGGGCAGGCGCTCGTCGTAGCCGCGCGGGCGCAGCGGCAGCAGACCGGGGTGCCACCAGCCGATGTTGCCCCGGTCGTCGGCGGCCATGATGTTCTCGTTCCAGGTGACCTCGCCGGCCGCCTTGGCGACGTCGCGGATCGAGCGCGCGCGGTCGAGGTCCGCGAGGCCGACCATCACCCGCAGCTCGCGGCCCCAGATGTTGTACCGGCGCGCGTAGGCGACGCCCTTCGCGCGCGCCTGCACGGGCCCGTGGACGGTGCGGCAGATCTGCCGGGAGACCGCCTTCGCGCCGGCGACCTCGAACGTCTCGGTGCGGCAGTCCATCTTGCGCACGCGGCCCTTGAAGCGGTAGCGGGTCCGGCCCACGAGCTTCTCGGCGTAGAGGTCGTTGACGTCGCTCAGGCCGCTGGTCAGGCCCCAGGCGACGTGGTCGTTGCGGCCGATGCCCACGATCGGCAGGCCGGGCGGCGTGACGCCCGCGGCGTTCAGGCCCGGCGCGTGGATCTCGAACTCCCACAGCTCCTCGGGGATGGAGAAGCCGAGCTGGGGACCGGTGAACAGGAACGCGTGCCCGTCCGCGCCGCGGATCGCCCACGCGTTCGAGCCGCCGAAGACGGGCGGCAGCGCGCCGCCGCCGAGGGGCGAGGCCGGTGCCGAGGCGGCCGCGGCGCTCGCGGCGGCCCGCGGCAGCCTGAGCCCGCGGACGAAGCGCACCGAGCGCTTGAACGCGGCGCGCTCCTGCGCCCGGGTGCGGCCCGGCTGCGACGGGAAGCGGCCCGCCGACGCCGGGACCGTCGTGTACGAGTGCGGCGTGCGCAGCGGCAGCAGCCGGTCGAAGCGCTTGGCGCCGAGGGCGCGCAGCGCGCGGGCGTTGAGCAGCTCCTGCCCGTCGCCGTTGGGGATCGTGCGGGCGAGCTGGATGCCGATCGCCGCCGAGTCAAGCGGCGACCACTTCGCCGGCTCGAGGTTGAGCAGCACGAACTCCTTGGGCACCAGCGACGGGTCGGCCCGCATGCGCGCCTCGTAGGCGTTGATGCCGTCCGCGTAGGCGCGGAACCACGCGCGCAGGCTCGCGGGCAGCCGGCGGTACATCGCCCGCACCTCGCGCCGCGTGTAGTAGTCGCGCCGCGCCTCGACGTCGCCGGCCAGGCGCGACTTCCCCAGCACCTCGGCGAGGTGGCCCGTGACCGCGCGGCGGAACAGCTCGAGCTCGACCGCGCGGTCCTCGGCGGCGGCGTAGCCCGCGCCGAACCACGCGTTCGCGACCGTGGTGCCGGTGATCGCCGGGACGTCGTAAGCGTCGCGCACGATCGTCACGCCGGGCTTCGGGCTCTCGGGCGTACCGGGCCGGTTGAACTCCGCGGGCTTGAACTGGAAGCTCGTGAACAGGGAGATCTGGTCCGTGAGGCTCGGGTTGACGCCGCTCTGCGGCACGAATCCGCTGTTGCCGGGCGGCAGGACCGTCCCCGCCTGGACGACCCGCGCCGGCGCGGCCGCGGGGAGCAGGGCGAGGACGGCGAGCGCGCCGCCGAGGGCGTGCGCGAGGGGGCGTCGCGAGAGCATCCGCGCAGTCTGTAGGTCCGGTCGTGCTATGCCAAGTGGCATGTCGGCCGCGCACCCCCAGCTCGACGGCGTCACGTGCGTCCTCGTCACGCCGTTCCGCGACCGCGCCGGGGCGGTCGACGCCGCCGCGCTCGAGCGGCTCGTCCGCCGCGTCGACGCCGCGGGCGTGCAGGCGATCACGGCGCTCGGCAACACGGCGGAGGTGTTCCAGCTCTCAGAGCCCGAGCGCCGGACGGTGCTCGAGGCCGTCGCCGGCGCGACGGGGCAGGCGACGCTGATCACGGGCGTGACCGGCCCGCTGACCGAGGCGGTTGCGTTCACCGAGCGAGCCGCCGGCCACGGCTACGCGGCGGCGATGCTGCACGACCCGCCGGACCCGCTGGCCGGGGAGCGCGGCCTGGTGCGCCTGCTGCACGACTTCGCCGACCGCTCGGCGCTGCCCACGGTCCTCTACCTGCGCACCGCGCGGCTCGGGGCGCCGGCGCTGGCCGAGGTGGTCGCCCACCCGCGGATCGTCGCCGTCAAGTACGCGCGCCCCGACGTCGGCGTGCTGGCTGGGCTGCTCGCGGACCCGGCGACCCGCGACGCGTGCACGTGGATCTGCGGCCTCGCGGAGTCGATGGTGCTGCCGATGCGCGGGCCGGGCGTGGTCGGCTTCACCTCCGGCGTGGCGAACGTCCGGCCGGACCTCGCGCTCGCCGTCTGGCGCGCCAGCCGCGACGGCGACTACGCGGCGCTCGCCGCGCGCGTGGCGCCGCTGCTGGCCATCGAGCGCATGCGCACGCGCGCCGGCGGCCGCCACAACGTCGCGGTGCTGAAGGCGGCATTGGCGCTGCAGGGGCTCGACGTGGGCGACGTGCGGCCGCCGTGCGAGCCGCTGGGCGCCGCCGAGACCGCCGAACTGCGCGCCGCGCTGGACGCGCTGCCGGAGCCGCGGGTCGCCGTCGCCCGCTAGCCCGGCAGGCGCTCGCCCAGCCAGGCCGCCTGGCGCTCGCGCTCGGCCCGGTAGGCCTCCAGCCCGCCGCGCTCCTCGGCGATCCGGGCGGCCATGAAGCCGAGCAGCGCCGGGCCGTAGCGCACGAGCGGCTCGATCGTCGCCTCCCACGCCGGCAGCGACGCGGCCAGCTCGTGCGCGCGGTCCGCGCACGCGCGCGTGTACGCGTCGCGCAGCTCGTCCTCCCAGGCGGCGATGCGCCGGACGAGCCGCCCGCGCGGCGCGACGACCTTGGTCGGCTCGGCGACGATCTCGCCGTCGAGCTCGATCTCGTAGAGCACGCGGCCCAGCCAGTACGGCAGGTCAGCGAGCCGGCAGGCGTGGATGCCGCTGTGGCACGGCTCGATCTCCGCCCGGACCCAGGGGCCCGGGCCGCCATCGGGGAGCGGCCAGCGGAAGCCGGTGAACACGCTCGTGCCGCCGGGGCGCAGGCACTTGTAGGCGATCACGCGCCCTGCCAGTGCCGGAACGCCGTGAGCAGGCTCTCGCGGGTCTCGGCCGGGATCTCCTCCTCCTCGACGATGTCGACGCGCCCGACGGCGGCGATCGTGGCGCGCATCTCCTCGAGATAGGTCTCGCAGCCGTCGCAGAAGTTCAAGTGCTCCTCGAACCGGCTCGCCGTCTCGGGCGGGAGCACGCCCTCGAGGTAGTCGGTGATCAGCTCGACGATCTGGAGACAGGACAGGTGCTCAGCCATCGAAATGCCCCTCCAAGGCGGTGCGCACGCGGGAACGCGCCCGGTGCAGCAGCACCCGCTGGTTGGCTGGACTGACCTCCAGCATCTCACACACCTCATCCGACCCCATGCCCTGCAGGTCGCGCATCCGGATCACGGCCTGCTGGACCGGCGGAAGCTCGGCGATCGCCCGCATGGCCGCCCGGACCGTCTCGCGATCCTCGGCGACGACGTCCGGCGACGCGCCCCACGACGACGGATAGCGGCGCCAGTGGCCGGGAAACGGCTCGTGCGGGCTCTGGAAGCGGTCCGCGTCGACCGCCGGCTCTCCGGGGTCGCCGCCGAGCGACGCGAACGGCACCGTCCGCCGCTCGCGCACGCCGCGCGTCTTGGCCCGGTTGACGAGGATGGCGAAGATCCACGTCTTCAGCGACGACCGCTCCTCGAAGCGGCCGAGCCCCTGCAGGACGCCCAGCCACGTCTCCTGCACGACCTCGTCCGCCACGGCGCGGCTGCCCACGTAGCGGCGGGCGACGGCCAGCATGGTCGTGTAGTGGCGCGAGATGAGCGCCTCGAACGCCTGCTCGTCGCCCGCGCGCAGCCGCGCGACGAGCGCCCGGTCCTCGCGGGCCGCCTGCAGCTCATAGGCGTCGGTCACC
>JAICUS010000358.1 GCA_025935735.1 Solirubrobacteraceae bacterium
CCTTGGGGACCGAGTTCACCACGAGGCTGCTCAGCTTGGTCGAGCGGCGGTTGTCCCCGTGGTAGCTGAACGTGACCGTGACCAGCACGATCCGCGGCGCGGGCGGGGCGGGAGGCGCCGGCGGCGCGGGCGGAGGGGGCAACGGCGGGGGCGGGGGCAGCGGCTCGGGGGGCGCGAGCGCCACGGTCACCGTGCGGTGCGCGGGCGTCGGGTCGACGTTGCCGAAGGCGTCGGTGGCGCGGACCTCGAACGTGTATCCGCCCGGCGCCAGCCCGGCGACGCTGTGCGAGGCGGCCGCCGAGCACGCCCCGAACGGCCCGGGCCCGGTCGCGGTGAGGAACAGCCGGCACTCGAACGTCGAGGCCTCGCTCGCCCCGAAGCCCCAGGTCAGCGAGGTGGCGGTCGTGGTGGAGCCGTCGCCGGGACCGGCGCCGATCGTCGTCTCCGGCGGGCCGGTGTCGATGCCGAACGTGCGCGTCTGGTCGACGAAGTTGCCCGCCGCGTCGGTCGCCCGTACGGTCAGTGCGTAGCGCCCGTCGGGCTGGTTGGCCAGCCGCTCCTGGGTCGCGCTCGTGCAGGCGCCGAAGTTGGCCGGCTGACCCACCGGCACGACGCTGCAGCGCACCGTGACGGCGGTGGTCGCGTCGCGGGCGTCGATCGTCCAAGTGGGCGTCGCCGGCGGGCCGAGCGTCACGCCGTCCGGGCCCGTGAGCGCGAGCGTGGGGTTGGTGTTGTCGATCGTGACGTTCACCCGCGACGTGGTCGTGTGCCCGGCGGCGTCGCTCGCCGTCGCCGAGATCTCCGCGGGGCCGTCGGCGAGCCCGGTCGTCGCGAGGTCGAGCGTGAACGGCGGCACCTCGAACGTCTGCGGCAGCGGGTTGCCCCGGACCCTGAAGACGAGGTCGAGGCCCGCGTTGTCGCTCGCCGTCGCGGTCAGGGCGACGGTGCCGCGCACCACTGCGCCGTCGGCCGGCGACGTGAGGGTCACGCGGGGCGCCTCGGTGTCGGCGAACCTCGCGGTGACCGTGAGCGGCGGGAACGGGCCGCCCGGAGCCACCTGGGCGCTGCACAGGTTCTGGGTGGCCGGGTCCGGTGGGCCGCACTGCGGGTGGCTCCAGCCCGTGAAGGTGAAGCCGGCGGCGGGGATGGCGTGGAATGACAGGACTCCGCCGACCACGCCGCAGTTGGGCGGGGTCTCGCACGTCGGGTCCGGGACATCCGGGACGAACTCGTCGCAGTCGCCCGACACCGCCGGGTCGCCGAAGGCACGGCTGCAATTGACCACGAGGTTCGGGGCTGCGCCGGACGTGACGCTGCCCGCGCCGACGATGTCGAACCTCAGGGTCTGGTTCGCGAGGGCGGGCGCGCTCCACAGGCCGAGGGCGAGGACGGCGAGCGCCGCCGCGAGCGAGAGTCGCCGCATTCCGCGCATCGTGCGCGCGTACGGCGGCGCCCGCAATCGGGACGCCACCCTGAGATTTCGGGGTCAGCCGCGGATGAGCGCGATGTGGCCGATGGCGCGGCGCGCGGCCAGCCGGCGCAGGCCCTCGGGCGCGCGCTCGAACGGCAGGACCGAGTCGATCGGCGGATCGATCGCGCCGGCGCGCAGCAGCGCGAGCAGCTCCGCGTGCACGGCGCGCAACAGCTCCGGCTCCTGCCGGCGATACGCCGCGAGGTGCAGGCCGACCACCGCGTAGTTGCGCAGCAGGACGTGGTTGGCCGGGATCTGCGGGATCGCGCCGCCGGCGAACCCGGCGACCACGATCCGCCCGCCGAACGCCACGCAGCGGCGCGAGCGGTCGAACACCTCGCCGCCCACGACGTCGACGATGACGTCGGCGCCGCGGCCGCCGGTGAGCTCGCGCACCTCCGCGGCGAAGTCGGGCGTGGCGGCGAGGTCGATCGCGTGGTCGGCGGCGAGCGCCCCGGCCTTGCGCGCGCCGGTGGCCGTGGCGATGACCCGCGCCCCGGCCGCGCGGGCGAGCTGGATCGCCGCCGCCCCCACTCCCCCGGCCCCGCCGTGGACGAGCACGGTCTCCCCCGCTCGCAGCCCCGCCCGGCGGTGCAGGGCGACGTGCGCGGTCTGGTAGGCGATGTGCAACACGGCTGCGGTGACCGGCGGGACGTCGTCCGGCACCGGATAGAGCTCGGCGTCGGACACCGTGATCCGCTCCTGGAAGGCGCCGTTGGGCAGCTCGGGGACGACGATCACGCGCTCGCCGGGGCGGCGCGCGGAGCCCGGCCCGGCGGCCGCGACCCGGCCGGCCGCCTCGTAGCCGGGTGAGAACGGCAGCCGCGGGCGCTCCTGGTAGCCGCCGGAGCACAGCAGCAGGTCGGGGAAGTTCAGGCCCACCGCCTCGACGTCCACGGTCGCCTCGCCGGGCCCCGGCTCGCGCGGCTCGGCCGCGACGAGGCGCAGGGCGTCCTCCGGCGGACCGAGCCGCTGGATGAGCCAGGCGCGCGGATACATTGGATTCAATGTCGCAGCTTCGCGGGGCCTCGCTCACCGGCGCGGGCCTCGCCGTGCCCGCGCGCGTGGTGGAGAACGCCGCGATCGCCGCGCGGCTCGGCGTGGACGAGCACTGGATCGAGCGCCGGACCGGCACCGCGGTCCGGCACGTGGTGGGCGAGGGCGAGCGGCTGGCCGACCTGGCGGCGCAGGCGGGCGCGACGGCGCTGGCCGAGGCCGGCGTGGCGGCGGACGAGCTCGACCAGGTGATCGTGGCCACCACGAGCGCCGACGAGATGAGTCCGCACACGGCCACGTTCGTCGCCGGGCGGCTGGGCGCCGCCGGCGCCGCGGCGATCGACATCAGCGCGGTCTGCGTCGGGTTCCTGTCCGGGCTGGCGCTGGCCGTCGGCATGCTGGAGTCCGGCCGGGCGGAGCGGGCGCTGGTCATCGGCGCCGACGCGCTCAGCCGCTACCTCGATCCCGACGACCGCGGCTCGGCGATGCTGTTCGGCGACGGCGCGGGGGCCGTCGTGCTGACCGCGACCGGCGGGCCGTCGCGCGTGGGCCCGGCGATCCTCAGCTCCGACGCGTCCGGCGGACAGCTGATCCGGCTGGGGCGCGACGAGCCGCTGATCCGCATGGACGGCCCCGAGGTCTACAAGCGCGCGGTCGCGGTCATGACCCAGGTCACCCACGAGGCCGTGGCCGCGGCGGGCCTGGAGCTCGCGGACATCGACCTGTTCGTCTACCACCAGGCCAACGCCCGCATCCTGCGGGCGGTCGGCCAGCGCCTCGGGCTGGACCCCGACCGCGTCGTCGACTACGTCTCCCGCTACGCGAACACGTCGGCGGCCTCGCTGCCGATCGCGCTCGCCACCGCGGCCGCCGAAGGCCGCCTGCGCCCCGGCGACCGCGTCCTGCTCGCGGCGTTCGGCGCCGGGCTAGTGTGGGGCGGCGTGGTCGTCGAGTGGGGCTGAGAGCCGAGAAGCTGCCCTTGCCGAGCCCGAGAATCTGCACCCGGCCGCCTCGAGGATCTGTCCCATAGAGGCCCGAGAACTTGTACCCTAGCCGATACGGGCGATCGCCGCGGCCGATCTGGACCGAGTGCTCGCGGCGCCGCGTCCGATCCTTATCGACGAGTGGCAACACGTCCAGCCGCTGTGGGATCGAGTGCGCCGCGCCGTCGATGCCGGCGCGCCGCCGGGCAGCTTCCTGCTCACCGGCTCTGCCTCGCCCCGGGACACCGGGACGCATTCTGGGGGCGGGCGCATCGTCAGCCTGCGGATGCGCCCGATGTCACTGGCCGAGCGCTGGCCGGGAGAGGCGACCGTGAGCCTCGCCGAGCTGCTCCAGGGCAAGCGGCCCGCGGTCACCGGGGAGAGCTCGCGCCGGCTGCAGGACTATGCGAACGAGATCCTGCTCTCCGGGTTCCCGGGGCTCAGGGGCTTGCAGGGCCGTTCGCTGCGCGCCCAGCTGGACAGCTACCTGCAGCGAGTCGTCGACCGCGACTTCGCCGAGCTCGGATACACGCCGCGCAACCCGGAGGGCCTGTTGCGCTGGTTGCGCGCCTACGCCGCCGCGACGTCCGGCACGGCGTCCTACGAGAAGATCCGCCGGGCCGCGGTGGGACGCGACGAGCCGCCGCTGTCACGCAACGCCGCAGCGCCATATCGCGAGGTCCTGCAGCGGCTGTTCCAGCTCGATCCGGTTCCGGCGTGGGCGCCGACCGGCAGTCACCTCAACCGCGTCACCCTGCCCGACAAGCACCAACTCGTGGACCCGGCGCTGGCGGCGCGCCTGCTTCGCGTCGGCGCCGGCGACCTCTTGAAAGGCACCGGACCGCAACCGCTGACGCCCAAGGACGGGGGGCTGCTCGGTGTGCTCTTCGAGTCCCTGGTGACGCTGTCGGTGCGGGTCTACGCACAAGGCGCCGAGGCGACACTCGGGCATTTCCGGGCCTATGGCGGGGAGCGCGAGGTCGACCTGATCGTCAAGGGCGAATCAGGTCGGGTGATCGCGATAGAGGTCAAGCTGGCGGCCACGCCATCGGAGCGCGACGGGCGGCACCTACGCTGGCTCGAGCAGGAGATCGGCGGCGAGCTGCTCGACAAGGTGATCATCACCGCCGGGCGCACGGCATATCGACGCCGGGACGGCATCGCCGTCGTCCCCGCTGGGCTTCTTGGTCCCTGACGTGAGGCCGGCCGTGCTGACCAGCGGCGGCGACGCCCCCGGGATGAACGCGGCGGTGGCCGGCTTCGCGGAGGCGGCCGGGGAGGCGGTGGCCGTCCGGCGCGGGTTCGCGGGACTCCAGGCCGGGGAGCTGGAGCCGCTGGACCGCGCGCGCGCCGACGCCCACCGTGACCAGGCGGGGACGTGGCTGGGCTCGTCGCGGCAGCCGGAGCTCGACGTCGCCGCGTGCGTGCGCGCGCTCGGCGGCGCCGCGCTGTGCGTCATCGGCGGGCACGGCTCCCACCAGGGGGCGCGGGCGCTCGCCGCCGCGGGCGTCCCGGTGGCGTTCATCCCGGCGACGATCGACGGCGACGTGCCCGGCACCCCGACCTCGCTCGGCTTCGACAGCGCCGTGGCCTACGCCCTGCAGGTGGTCGAGCAGATGCGCACCACCGGGCGCTCGCTGCCCGGCCGGATCTTCGTGCTGGAGACGCTCGGCGGCCCGACGGAGCACCTCGCGCTGGCCGTCGCGCGGGCGGCGGGGATCGAGCACGCGCTGGTGCCCGGCGGGGAGCTGCGGGTCGACGGCCTGGCCGAGCGCGCGGCCGCCGGCGACGCGATCCTGGTGATGTCCGAGGGCGCCGGCGACGCCGTCTCGGTGGCCGCGCGGATCACCGAGCTCACCGGCGTCCGCGCCCGCTACACGATCCTCGGCCACGCCCAGCGCGCCGCGCCGCCCACCCCGCGCGACCTGGCGCTCGGCGACGCCGCCGGGCGCGCCGCCGCCGCGCTGCTGGCCCGCGGGGAGACCGGGTTCGTGACGCTGCCGGACGCCGTCGCGGCGCCGCTGTAGCCGGCTGGCTACGGCGCGGCGGGCACGACGGCGAGCGGGCGCTCGTCCGGCAGCGCGGCCGTGTCGAAGCGGGGCTCGTCCAGCCGGGCGACGTGGGCGAAGCGGCCGAGGAAGTCGTCGGCGGGCTCGAGGAAGCCGATCCGCGTGGTGCGGTAGTGCATCGGCACGATCCAGCGGGCGCCGAGCCGCTCGGCGATCTCCGCCGCCTGGGCGCCGCCGATCGTCGGCCCGGCCCCCACGGGGACGAACAGCAGGTCGACCGTGCCGAGCGCCGCCGCCTGCTCGTCGCGCAGCCCGGTCTGGCCGAAGTCGCCGAAGTGGGCCACGCGCACGCCGTCGAAGGTGAACGCGAAGATCGTGTTCGGGCCGCGCTGGGTGCCGGCCGCCTCGTCGTGCTCGGAGGCCACGGCCAGCACCTCGCCGATCGGCGACTCCAGCCTCCCCGCGGTCGAGCGGAGGATCGCCGGGTCGCCGCCCACCGCCTCGACCACGTTGTGGTCGCGGTGCTCGTGGGTGATCAGCAGCAGGTCCGCCTCCAGGCCGGAGATCGGCGGATAGTCCCACGCGAGCCCGCGCGCCTGCAGGAGCGGCGCCATGTCCCCGAACGGGTCGATCGCCACGGTCACGTCCCCGGCCCGCAGGGCGAAGGCCGACTGGCCGAACCACTCAACGTGCATGCTGCTCCTCTGCTCTGAGTCGGACGAGCGCCTCGCCGTGACGGTAGTGGCCGCCCCGCAGCAGCGAGGCCGCGGCGGCCACCAGGCAGGCGAGGATCGCGAACGAGAACGCGGCGTGCAGGCCGTTCTCGAACGGCCCGGAGATCAGGTGCGGGAAGAAGCCGCGGCCGACGAGCGCTGCCCGGTCGGGCGCGCTCAGCGCGCCGAGCACGTGCGGACCGACGAGGTGCTGGATCGGGTTGTAGCCCAGGAACGCGGCGAAC
>JAICUS010000269.1 GCA_025935735.1 Solirubrobacteraceae bacterium
ACGTCGAGTGGACGATCCGCGCCCTCGAAGCCGGCAAGCACGTGCTGTGCGAGAAGCCGCTCTCCCGCCACCCGGCGGACGTCGAGCGGGCCTTCGACGCGGCCGAGCGCGCCGGCCGGGAGCTGATGGAGGCGTTCATGTGGCGCTTCCACCCGCAGACCGAGCAGCTCGTCGGGCTGGTGCGCGACGGCACGATCGGCCGGCTGCGCTTCGTGCGCGCGGCGTTCGGGTTCGACCTGCCGGGCGACACGAACGTCCGCTGGCTCGCCGAGCTGGAGGGCGGGGCGCTGATGGACGTCGGCTGCTACTGCGTGAGCGCGCTGCGAGTGATCTGCGGCGCCGAGCCCGAGCGGGTGAGCGCCGAGCTCGTGGACCGCGGCGGCGTGGACGCCCGCCTGGCCGGCCTGCTGCGCTTCCCCGGCGACGTGCTCGGGACCTTCGACTGCGGCATGGACGTGGCGCCGCGCGCGGCCATCGAGGTCGTAGGGGACGCGGCCACGCTGCTGGCGCCCGACCCCTGGCACGGCCCGAATCCCGAGATCGTCGTCGTCCGCCCCGGCGCCGAGCCGGAGCGCCTGCGCCCGCAGCCAGTCGACCCCTACGCCCGCGAGCTGGAGGAGCTCTCGGCGGCCATCGAGGGCGGCCCGCCGCCGCGCCTCGGCCGCGCCGACGCGCTCGCCCAGGCGCGGGCGATCGACGCGCTCTACCGCGCGGCGTCCGGCGGCCGCGCGGTCACGCTCTGAGGAGGTACTCGGCCGGGTCGAACCGGGAGGTGCGGCGGCGGAAGCGCCAGGTCCAGTCGGGCCACAGCGTCGGGTTGTTGCCCTGCTCGTCCAGGTACCAGCTCTTGCAGCCGGTGCTCCAGACCGTGCGCTTCATGCGCCGCTGCACGTCGCGGTTGTAGCGCTGGAGGACGTCGGGCCGGACCTCGACGGTGCGGTGGCCGTTGCGCCGCAGCTCGCGCAGCGCGTCCATCACGTAGGCGATCTGGGACTCGATCATGTAGACCATCGAGTTGTGCCCCAGGCCGGTGTTCGGCCCGAGCAGGATGAACAGGTTCGGGAACCCGGCGACGGTGGTGCCGAGGTGCGCCCGCGGGCTGCCCTGCCAGGCCTCCTCGAGCGTGCGCCCGTCGCGGCCGCGGACCATCCGGGCCACCGGCATGTCGACGACGTGGAAGCCGGTGCCGAACACGATCGCGTCGACCTCGCGCTCGGCGCCGCTCTCCGACACGATCGAGCGCTCGCGGACCTCGGCGATCGGGTCCGTGACGAGCTCGACGTTGTCGCGGGCCAGCGCGGGATACCACTCGTTGGACGGCAGGATGCGCTTGCAGCCGATCGTGTAGCCGGGGCGCACCTTGGCCAGCAGCGCGGGGTCGTCGATCGCGCCGCGCATGTGGCGCTCGGCGATCTTCTCGATGCCGCGCATGATCCGCGGCTGCTTGACGAAGCCGAGCACGAGCAGTTCCCGGCCGGCGTAGATGCCGCCGCGCACGAGCCGCTGGGCGAGCGGCAGCTTCGCGTAGATGCGCTTCTCCGTGCGGGTGATCGGCCGGCTGGAGTGCGGCATGACCCACGGCGGCGTGCGCTGGAAGACGTGCAGCCGCGCCACCTTCGGCGCGATCGCCGGGACGAACTGGATCGCGGACGCGCCGGTGCCCACGGCGGCGACGCGCTTGCCGGCCAGGTCGACGGAATGGTCCCAGCGGGCGGAGTGGAACGCCGGCCCGGCGAACGCGTCCAGCCCCGGGAACGGCGGGATCTTCGGCTCCACCAGCGGCCCGGTGGCGGAGACGAGCACGCGGGCGCGCAGCGGCCCGGCCGACGTCTCGATGTCCCACGCCTCGCCGTCCCAGCGCGCGGTCTTCACCTCGCAGCCCAGCCGGATCTTCTCCCGCACGCCGAAGTCGTCGACGACCCGCTCCAGGTAGTCGCGGATCTCCGGCTGGCGCGAGTAGGTGCGCGACCAGCCCGGGTTGGGGGCGAACGAGAACGAGTACAGGTGCGAGGGCACGTCGCAGGCGCAGCCGGGATAGGTGTTGAAGTGCCAGGTCCCGCCGACGCCGTCGCCGCGCTCCAGCACGGCGAAGTCCTCGACGCCGTCCTGCTTGAGCCGGATCGCCAGGCCGATGCCGGAGAAGCCGCTGCCGACGATCGCCACAGAGAGCATGGCCGGTTACATTACCGTAAGCTACGCATCTGTAACATCGGCCCGGCGATGGCGACCCGGATGAGCGGCGAGGCGCGGCGCGAGCAGCTGCTCGACGCCACCAAGGAGATCGTCCTCGGGGAGGGGTTCCACGGCGTCTCGATCGAGGCGGTCGCGCGGGCCGCCGGCATCACCCGGCCGATCGTCTACGCGCACTTCGCCGACCTGGGCGCTCTGCTGGACGCGCTGGTGGCGCGCGAGTCGCGCCGCGCGCTGGAGCAGCTCGAGGCGGCGCTCCCGGACGACCTCGCCGGCGACCTCGTGGCCGCGCTGCGCGCCTACCTGGAAGCCGTCGCCGCCGACCCCGGCACCTGGCGCCTGGTGCTCGTGCCGCAGCAGGGCGCGCCGCGCGGCCTGCACGAGCGGATCGCCGCCGGCCGCGCGGCGATCGTCGCCCGCCTCGCCGCGGGCCTGCGCCCCGAGGCCGGCCCGCCCGACCCGGAGCTGACCGCGCACATGCTCTCCGCCTACGCCGACGAGGCGGCGCGGCTGACGCTCACCGACCCGGAGGACTACCCCGTCGAGCGCATCCTCGCGCTGACGCGCTGGGCCCTGGACCGGCTCGGCCGATGAAGGCGCTGCGGGCCGTCGCGCTCGACGTCTCGCTGCTGCGCCGTCGCCGCGACCTGCGGCTGCTCACCTTCGGCTACGCCGTCTCGCTGGCGGGCGGCGAGTTCACGATCGTCGCGCTGGCCGTGCAGGTGTACGCACTGACGCACTCCACCGTGGCGGTCGGGCTGCTGGGGATCGCGGAGTTCGTCCCGATCGTGCTGCTGGCTCTGCTCGGCGGCGCGCTGGCCGACGCGTTCGACCGCCGGCGGCTGATCCTCGGCGCCGAGGCGGCCGCGATGCTCGTGTCGGTCGGGCTGGTGGTCAACGCGCTGGCGCCCCACCCGCGGACCGGCGTGCTCTACGCCGCCGCCGCGCTGTTCGCGGCCGCCAACGCCGTCCTGCGGCCGCCGCTGGACGCGCTGCTGCCGCGGGTGGTGGAGCGCGACGAGCTCAAGGCCGCCACCGCGCTGAACTGGTCGTTCTCGGAGATGGCCACCATCGGCTCGCCGGCGCTGGCCGGCGTGCTGATCGCCGCCGCCGGCGTGGAGTGGGCCTACGCCATCGACGTCGCGTCGTTCTGCGGGTCGCTGCTGGCGTTCAGCCGGCTGCGCACCCCCCCGCCGCCGCCCGACGCGGAGCCGCCGTCGCTGCGCGGCGTCGTCGCCGGCGTGAGGTACGCCTTCTCGCGCCAGGAGCTGATCGGCTCCTACGTGGTCGACATCAACGCGATGTTCTTCGGCATGCCGTTCGCGCTGTTCCCGGCGGTGGCCGCGGGCTACGGCGGGACGTCGGTGGTGGGCCTGCTGTTCGCCGCCCCGGGCGTCGGCTCGCTGATCGCCATGCTGACCAGCGGCTGGTCGCGCCACGTGCACCACCACGGGCGGGCGATCGTGCTCGGCGCGTCCGGCTGGGGGCTGGCGATCATCGGCTTCGGGCTGGCGCACGAGCTGTGGCCGGCGCTGGTCTTCCTCGCGCTGGCCGGGGCAGGTGACGCGATCTCCGGCATCTTCCGCGGCGTGCTGTGGAACGAGACGATCCCCGACCGCCTGCGCGGCCGGCTGGCGGGGATGGAGATGATCTCCTGGTCGTCCGGGCCGACGCTGGGCAACGCCGAGGCGGGCATCGCGGCGCGGCTCGTCGGCCTGCGCGGGTCCGTGGCGCTCGGCGGTGCGCTGTGCGTGGCCGGCTCGGTCGTGCTGGCCGCGCTGCTGCCGCGGTTCTGGAACTACGACTCGCGCGCGGCCTCGGACGCGTGAGCGGCCAGCCGGCGGGCGGCGTCGTCGATCACGCCGGGCCGCTTGCAGAACGCGAAGCGCACGTACGGCTTCAGGCGCTCCGGCTCGGCGGCGAACACCGACGTCGGGATGGCCACGACGCCGGCCGCCCCGACGAGCGCGCGGCAGAACTCCGTGCCGTCGCCGCCGGCGTCGACGTTGGCGAAGTACGTGCCCTGCGGGCGCAGGACGCGCAGGCCGGCTGCGGAGAGCCCGTCGCACAGCCGGTCGCGCTTGGCCTTCAGCTCGGCCGCGAATGAGGCGTACCAGGCGTCGCCCAGCCGCAGCGCGGCCGCGCCGGCGTACTGGAACGGCGTCGCGCCGGCGAACGTGAGGAACTGCTTGGCCGCGCGCACGGCGGCCACCAGCGGCGCCGGCCCGGTGGCCCAGCCGACCTTCCAGCCGGTGACCGAGAACGTCTTGCCCAGCGAGGAGATGGTCAGCGTGCGCTCGGCCATCCCCGGCAGTGTCGCCAGCGGGACGTGCTCGCCCTCGAAGACCAGGTGCTCGTAGACCTCGTCGGTCACCGCGATCAGGTCGTGCTCGGCGCACACGCGCGCGACCGCCTCCAGCTCGGCCCGGCTGAGCACGCGGCCGGTGGGGTTGTGCGGGGTGTTGAGCAGGATCAACCGCGTGCGGTCGCTGACGGCGGCGGCCAGCTCGTCGCCGTCGAGCGTCCACTCCGGCGGGTGCAGCGGCACGGGCACGAAGCGCACGTCGGCCATCGCGGCGGCCGCGGCATAGGAGTCATACGACGGGTCGAGCGCGATCAGCTCGTCGCCCGGCTCGCACAACCCGAGCACGGCGGCGGCGATCGCCTCGGTCGCGCCCATCGTCACCTGCACCTGCGTGTCGGGGTCGAGCGCGAGGCCGTAGAAGCGCCGCTGGTGCTCGGCGATCGCCGCCCGCAGCGCCGGCACGCCGGGCAGCGGCGCGTACTGGTTGCGGCCGTTGCGCAGCGCCGCGACGGCGGCCTCGAGCACTTCGGCCGGCCCGTCCTCGTCCGGGAAGCCCTGGCCGAGGTTGATCGCGCCCGTGGCCTCGGCCAGCGCGGACATCTCCGTGAAGATCGTCGTGCCGAAGCCCGACAGCCGGGTGGCGGTCGCCATGCGTCGTGAGGCTACTGGCAGCGCGGGTCGCGCGAGGCCGGCGCGCCGCCGTACAGCGCGGCGGCGGCGGCGACGTCGATCGGGGCCGGCACGCAGGCCAGCTCCGGCGCCGTCGGGGAGGCGGAGGTGAGCGACGGGGCGCAGCGGGTGTCGAACGCGTGCGGCGACATCACCGAGCAGCGGCTGCCCTTGTGGTGCTGGAGCCCGATCACGTGGCCGAGCTCGTGCGCGGCCACCCAGACCGACAGGGGGCGGACCGGGCCGCCGAGGCTCGAGCGCAGCAGCACGGTCGTGCGGCCGTCGTCCGGGCGGCCGATCGACGTGCTGTAGCCCAGGCAGTCGTGGCCGCACAGGCGCAGCAGCCGCCGGTCGTCGACCTTGACGATCACGTCGGCGCGCTGCGGGCGGTCGACGACCTCCAGGTACACCTTCGCGCCCGACTCCGACCAGCGCGCGGCCGCGGTGCGCACCGTGGCGTCCATCCCGCTCTCGTCGTAGATGCGGACGACCCCGCCGGGCCAGACGGGCGTGTGCTCGCCGGCCACGGCCGGGATCAGCCGCACGGCGGCGAGGGTGAGGGCCATGGCCGCGACCAGCCCCAGCCGCAGCGCCTGGCGGCGCCGTCGGGAGCCATGCCGCGGCCGCCCGTGTGCCATAGAGCCCATGGGATGCACGCGTGAAGTTCGAGAGCGGTGCGGGCCCGAAGGGAAGTCGCAGGATCGCGGCGCTTCCGCGCCGAGGGCCCCCGCCACGTTATGTATGCCCGGCGGCCGTTTCCGATAACCCGCCGGTATGGTGCGCGGCCGTGCGCGCGGCCATCGGGATCGACGTCGGGACCTCCGCGGTCAAGGCGCTCGCCGTGTCCGAGGACGGCGAGGTGCTGGCCCGGCGCGAGGTGCCCTACCCGCTCTCGACGCCGCGGCCGGGCTGGTCCGAGCAGAACCCGGACGACTGGTGGAAGGCCACGAAAGAGGCGCTGGACGGGCTCGCGGACGACGTCGCGGGCATCGGCCTGTCCGGGCAGATGCACGGCCTCGTCACGCTCGACGACGCCGAGAAGGTGATCCGCCCGGCGATCCTGTGGAACGACCAGCGGACGGGCGCGGAGTGCGCGGAGATCGAGGAGCGGGTGGGCTTCGACCGTCTCGTCTCGTTGACGGGCAACCGGGCGCTCACCGGCTTCACCGCGCCGAAGCTGCTGTGGCTGCGCCGGCACGAGCCGGAGGCCTACGGCCGGATCGCCCACGTGCTGCTGCCCA
This sequence comes from Solirubrobacteraceae bacterium, assembly GCA_025935735.1. The sequence goes on from JAICUS010000269.1 coordinate 6,406, forward strand.
AGGACTACGTGCGGCTGCGGCTGACCGGCGAGCGGGCGATCGACGTCGCCGACGCCTCCGGGACGCTGCTGCTCGACGTCGCTCACCGGCGCTGGAGCGACGAGGTGGTCGACGCGCTCGAGCTGGACGCGGGGTGGCTGCCGCCCGTGCTGGAGTCGCCGGAGGTGTCGGGCCGCACGCCGCGCGGCGTGCCCGTGGCCGCGGGCGCGGGCGACCAGGCGGCGGGCGCGCTCGGCGTGGGCGTGGACCGGCCGGGACCGCTGTCGGTGGCGCTCGGCACCTCGGGCGTGGTGTTCGCCGCGCTGCCCGAGTTCGCCGCCGAGCCGCAGGCGCGCGTGCACGTGTTCTGCCACGCGGTGCCGCGCGCCTGGCACGCGATGGGCGTGATGCTCTCGGCGGCCGGCTCGCTGGCCTGGCTGCGCGGGATCACCGGCGGCGAGTTCGCCGAGCTGGTCGACGAGGCCGCGCGCTGGGAACCGGGCGCCGAGGGGCTGACGTTCCTGCCCTACCTCACCGGCGAGCGCACGCCGCACGCCGACCCGGACGCCCGCGGCGCGTTCACCGGCCTGTCGATCCGCCACGACCGCGGCGCGCTCGTCCGCGCCGTGCTGGAGGGCGTGGCCTGCGGGCTGCGGGACTCGCTCGACCTCGTGGCCGGGCTGGGCTCAGACGCCCCGGAGCGCGGCCGCGCCTCGGGCGGCGGCGCGCGCAGCGAGCTGTGGCTGAAGATCGTCGCCTCCGTGCTCGAGCTGCCGCTGGAGCGGATCGCCGTCGAGGAGGGCGCGGCCTACGGTGCGGCGCTGCTCGGCGGCGTGGCCGGCGGGATGTGGGCGGACGTCCACGAGGCCGTGGCGGCCTGCGTGCGCACCCGCGACCTCGTCGAGCCGGTGCCCGAGTGGGTCGAGCCCTACCGCGAGCTCGTCGAGCGCTACCGCGCGCTCTATCCCGCGCTCTCCGGCGCCTGAGCGCGGCGCCCGCAACGCGGTGGGCGTTGCGGACGCGCCCGGCGTATCAGTAGCCGACTGCCCCCGACGACCCGCCGCCCATGTTCGGGCAGAGGCCGTGGTGGTGGAGATGGTGCGTGAACTGCGTGGAGCGCACGACGTGGCGCTCCTGGCGCGCGGTCAGCGCGTGGTGCGAGTCCGTGACGGCCGACGCACCCGATACGAGGGCGCCGAGGCCGAGCGCGGTCGTCGCGGCCACGACGGCCAACCGCCTCAGGCGACGGGGCCGGCGCGGCGGCTCGGGCTCCTCCTCGTAGACCGCGTAGGAGACTTCATCGAAGCCCATGTCGGGCATCGTACCGCTTCTCGCCTGCCACTACACTTCCTGAAGCTATGGCCCAGCGACTGCAGAACCGCCCCTGCGGCGGGCGCTACGGCGACATCGTGCAGGCGATCGGCAACACGCCGCTCGTCGAGCTCAAGCGGCTCTCCCCCAAGCCCGGCGTGCGCATCTGGGCCAAGCTGGAGTCCCACAACCCGACCGGCTCGGTCAAGGACCGCGTCGCCCGGGCGCTGATCGAGGACGCCGAGGAGAAGGGCGCG
>JAICUS010000153.1 GCA_025935735.1 Solirubrobacteraceae bacterium
GGCAGGGCCTCGGGCTCGTTGACGAGTACGACCTGGCGGGCCATCTGCGCGCGCGGGTGGCGCAGTTCGGGGCGCTCAACGCGCCCTGGGGCCTGGCCCGGGCGCCGGCGAACTTCGGCCGCTTCTCCGGCGATCTCCTGGTCGGGAACTTCGGCGACGGCCGCATCACCGCCTTCCGCGACCGCTCGCACCGCGGGTTCGCGCCCGCCGGGCAGTTGCGCACGGCGACGGGGCGCCGGGTCACGATCGACGGACTGTGGGCGCTGCAGTTCGGGATGGGCGCGCCCAGCAACGGCCCGACGGACTCACTGTTCTTCACCGCCGGGCCGAACGACGAGAACCACGGTCTCTTCGGCACGATCCGCGCAACGCCGTAATCACTTCAGGGCCCGGGCCGCACGGCCCGGGCCGGACGCGCGCCGTCAGGACGTCGTGGGCCGGTCCTGCGGGTCTGATCAGCCGCCTTGCCGCGTGCCGGGTAGTCCTGGCCACCGCCCGCCGGCGCCGTCACCGCTGCTCATGCGTCCCCCGCATCATCGAAACGGGCACAACTCACCGACCGCTCCGCCGGCACGCCGATCAAGCCGACCGCGGGGCGCGCTCTCCCTCCTGGCTGGAAGCGGCGAATCGCGGTAGTACGCGCGGCAAGCGGGCTTTCACTAGTGGCAATTCGCGGCGCGTCATCAATCAGACGCGTGGTCGATGCGCGCCAATCCGGTCTTTGGTTACGTGCCAGCCCACGCCATGGTAGGTGAGAGACATGCCCTTGACCGCCCACCCGGCGAATGGTCGTGTTGCCGCAGATTGCCATCACGCGGGAAGGCGCTGCAGGCAGCAGCCGGGCGTCGACCGAGAGGAGGATGGGCCATGTGGACGTCTTTGACCAAGCGTGCAGTGGTGACGGTCGCCGCGGCGTTGACGACCGCGTTCGTGATCTCCGCGGATGCCGCTGCTCAGGATCAGCACGATCTCGTGTTCCCGCCTGGCGTGGCCTGCGACTTCGCCCTGGCGGTGGACATCGGGGCCGGTGGCCCTCGAGTCGACCACTCGTTCACGGACGCCAACGGGAACCCGGTGCGGATCCTGTCGACGGGTGTCGGCAACCAACTGACGTTCACGAACCTGTCCAACGGCGCCACAATCGCCACGCCGGCGAACGGCGCGGTGACAAACACCGTGTTCAATGCCGACGGATCGCAGACGGTGACGCTGACGGGCCATAACATCCTCATCCTGTTCCCGACGGACGTGCCCGCCGGTCCATCGACGACGCTCTATGTTGGACGCGTGGTCTTCACTGTTGACGCCAACGGAGTGACGACGCTGAAGTCAACGAGCGGCACGGCAACGGACATCTGCGCAGCGGTGTCGTGAAGCCCTGACCGTTCGCATCCCGCCAGACTCGCCCGGCAAGCGCGCGGCAACGATGATTCTTCTGCCGTTCCGGGCGCTTCTCGGCCTCAGCATGCCGGAGCCCGTCCCTCCATTCACTCCCGGCGATGTCACGGGTCGTGCGGGCGTCGCCGCCCCGGCGGCTGGCGACGCGCATCCGCGATAGGCCTCAGGCCGGACGCAGCAGGTCGGCCCAGCGCTGGATGCCCGGCACGCTGGGCACCAGCAGGCCGCGGCCGAACGCTCCCACCGTATGGGCAAGGGCGTCGCGGAAGTCCTCGGCCAGTTCGGGGGCCCCGGCCAGGTGGGAGAGCGTGAGCGCGTTCGTCCACGCCGCGTCGCGCGCCCGCAGCAGGCTCCAGATGGCCACGCGGTCGTCGACATGGCCCAGCACCCGATCGAGCCGACGCAGGACGCCGGTGAGCATCCAGCGCTTCGCGTGTGCCTCGGCGCGCTGGAAGACGTCCGCCATCCGCTCGAAGTCGCGGTGCTGGGGCGAGTCGTCGTCCAGCCCCATGCCACGCGCTTGACAGGTGGCGACGATCTGCATCGGCAGGTCGTAGTTGAGGTGAGCGTTCACGCCGGCGAGCGCGAACTGGATCGGCGCCACCCGCTTCGCAAAGCGCTGCTCGAACAGCGGGCGCCAGGCGGGCGGGGCGGCGCCCGGGCCGGCTTGGGCGGCGACGACCGCCGCCAGGTAGGCGTTCGCGAACGCCACGTCGAGCGCCTCCATGAACGCTGGGTCCGCGGCCTCCCGCGCGATCACCGCGCGCCGCACCTCGGTCGTGACCTCCAGATACAGGTGGTTGAAGTAGCGCACGCCATCGCCGCGGGGCAACCGGCCGCGCAGCGCGCCCAGATCGTCGACGACGTCGCCGATCGTCGTGGCCGGGAGGTGGGGCAGCTCCAGGCCGGCGCTCACGGCAGCAGATCGCGCAGACGCGTGACGGGGTTGATGGCGAGCGAGCCGTCGGAGACTGCGACCGTGGGCGGCGGGCCGTGGCCTCCGGGTAGCCGGTACAGGACGCGGTCGATCTCGCGGGCGAGGGCGAAGGGCAGCCCGCCCGGTTCCCGCAGCGGCCATGTGCGGCAGCGCTCGGCGTCCGAGTCGGTGGCGTCGAGGATCGCGTTGACCGCGCGGCGCGCCGCCTCGTTGGCGCCCTCCATCGTGGCCAGATCGGTGAAGGTCTGCACGTAGTCGGAGGCGAGGAAGAGGTTCGCGATCTCGGGGAGGGCCGCTGTCGGGCGGTGCAGCCACGAGCCGGCCGTGTTGACCAGCAGCGGCTCGAGGTTCATCGCCTCCGTCGGGTTGGGATAGACGATCGAGGGATCGAGGAACCACGCAGCGCGCCAGGCGTCGTCGAGCACCGTGGTGCCGTCGTTGAGCGCGGCCTTGAGCTGGTCCCAGACCTCCGCGGCCACCTCCTCGCGGGAACACGAGCGCGCGAGCTTGCCCTTGGCTGAGAACTCGCCCGGCGACTCCCAGTCGGAGATGTCGACCGAGAGGACGCCGCCGACGTCGCCGTCGCCCATGTCGTGCGGGTTGAACCCCGGCCAGAACTGCCGCTGGGAGATCGACGTCAACGCCCAGGCCGAGTCGATGTAGATCGTGTGGCCGTGAACGAGCGGGACGTCGCGGGTGAGGTAGTACTGGATCCCGTTCATCCAGCGCACCTGGAGCCGGTCGAGCCCCGCCAGCGCCGGGCTGACCCGCTTGAGCGCGTCCATCTCGATCTGCTCGCGCAGCACCTCCACCGGCACCGCCGCCACATAGTGATCCGCGGTGTCCGCGAACGGCGCCCCCGCCGGCGCGAGCGCCGCGTCGACCGGTTGGACGCGCACGCCGGTCACGCGTTCACCCCGGCTCTCGATCGCCTCGACGCGGCACCCCAGGCGATAGTCGACGCCCAGCCGCCGCAGCTCCTCCAGCCACGGGTCGATCCACACGTCGCTCGTCGGGCCGTTCAGCACTCGGTCGGCCCGGCCATCCGGCCTGGCCAGGTCCTGCAGCAGCTGCAGCAGGATGTAGCCGCCGGTGCGCGCGCTCATCTCCCGCGCCCGCGCGGCCACCAGCGACCGCGTCAGTCCATCGGCCAGGAACTTCTGAAAGCCGGTCGAGCGATGCTCAGCGTCCGCGAACACCCACCAGCTCTCGTTCTCGTACTCGCCGAAGCGGCGCGCGTCGCACGCCGAGAGCAGATCGCTGAGCAGCCCGACGAAATGCGCCTGATCCTCCGCCGGGATGCCCAGATGGCCGGCGAAGGCGAGCGCGAACTTCAGAGTCGCCTCCCAATCGGCCGGCGTGACCGGGAAGTGCACCGGCGCCACGAGCTCGTTCTGCGCGTCCGCGCGCGCGATCTCCACCTGGGTCGAGGTCACGAGATTGTCGAACACGCCCTGGGCCTGCCCGCGGTACGGGATCCGGCTCATCGTGTCCGGAACGTGCTTGTAGAACCCCGGGAAGAACCGGAACCCGTGCTCGCCGGGCAATGCCCGGCGCCCACCCGTCCCCGGGACCGCGTCCATGCTGCGCGCCTTGCCACCGGGCAACGGCCGCAACTCGTAGACCACCACCGTGAACCCGCGCGCGGCCAGCTCGTGCGCGGCGGTCATGCCCGCCACGCCGCCGCCCAAGACGATCACCTTGCCGGCCATGAGATCGCCGACGACTCTACGCACGCTGGACGCCCACCTCCAAACACGGCGCCCGCCGCCCCCCGGGGGGAGCCCAACTGCTGCGGCGCACGACGTTCGCGCGCGGACACCCACATAGGCCTGGATCATTCCGGATGGGGGCGGCCGGCGGGGATGGCAATGCCCCGCGCCGCCGGCTCTTCGCCTGGTTCGGATGATGTGGACGGCGTCGGTCGCCGGTGGGATCGCGGCTCATGACGCTCGAGCGCTGGATGGCGACGCTCTTCGCTCTCGGCTCGGCGCTTTTCCTGGTGGGCCCGTTCCCCGGTTACGTGCAGCTGGTCGGAGCCACCGCCGACGCGGCCACGTTCTTCGTCGGCTCGATCCTGTTCACACTCGGGGGCGCGCTGCAGACCCGGCTCGCGATTCCCCACCGCCACGACGCCGTGGGGCGCGCGGCGTTGTGGGCGGCCGCCATCCAGTCAGCCGGCACGCTGTTCTTCAACGTCTCGACGTTCCGGGCGCTGCACACCGCCCTCTCCGCGCCGAACTACAACCGGCTCGTGTGGCGGCCCGACGCGCTCGGCTCGATCTGCTTCCTCGTCTCAGGCCTGATCGCGTACGGCGCGTCCCCACGGCGCGGCTGGCGGCCGGTGCAAGGCTTTGCGGGGTGGTGGCAGCCCGCGGTCAACCTCGCCGGATGCGTGTTCTTTGGCATCTCGGCCGTCGCCGGCTACGTTGTCCCGTCGAAGGGCTCGATGATCGATCTCGCCGCCGCCAACTGGAACACAGCGCTCGGAGCGGTGTGCTTCCTCGCCTGCGCGCTCGGCGGACTGACCACCAGAGCCAGACACTGATCTGCGCCTGACCGAAGACGTCTCGGTCGTGTTCGCCGCGGCGTGCCGTGTCGGTGGAGAGCGCGAGCCGCCAAAGGCTCAGGTGCGCACGCCGCCGCGAGGGACGCCGAAGCAACCGCGCCGGGGCCAAGACCGGTCCAACGCGACGCGCACGCGTGAGCGGCACATTTCATCCCGTCGGGGGGATGCAGCTGCCGCCGGCCGGTGCTTAAGGTCGACGGCGTCATCTCGGTTGTCGACGGCAGCCGCCAGTTCGTGGCCTGAGGAGGTACGACCGTGTCGATCCAGCAGCGCAGCGAGACCGGGCCGGCGGCGCCCAACGGCGGCGAACGGCAGCATCTGATCGAGGGGCTCGAAGCGCTGTCGCGCGAGTACGGCAACCGCTTCCTGCTCGAGCCGGCACCCGACAACCGGTTGCCCGACCACGGGATGGGGGCGGTCGACGCGATGCGCCTGATCGGTGAGGAGCTGGTCCTTGACGGGATCCCGCAGCGAAACCTGGCGACCTTCGTGACGACCTGGATGGAGCCCGAGGCGCAGCGGGTGATCGCGGAGAATCTGCACCGGAACTTCATCGATCACGCCGAGTATCCGCAGACGGCGGAGATCGAGCAGCGCTGTATCCGCATGCTCGCCGATCTGTTCCACGCACCAGGGGAGACAACGGGGGCGCGCACGCAGGGATCGTCGGAGGCGATCATGCTCGGCGCGCTGTCTTTGAAGTGGAAGTGGCGTGAGCGCCGCGAGCGGGCCGGTAAGGACACGCTGAGCCCGAACCTCGTGTTCGGCGGCGACGTGCACGTGGTGTGGGAGAAATTCTGTCGCTACTTCGACGTCGAGCCGCGGATCATCCCGCTGCACCCCGACAAGTACACCATCGGGCCTGCGGACGTCGAGCCTTACGTGGACGAGAACACGATCGGCGTGGCCGCGGTGCTGGGGACGACGTTCACCGGCCATGCGGATGACATCGAGGGCATCAACGACTTGCTCGTCGGGTTGCGTGACGAGAAGGGACTGGACGTCCCCCTGCATGTGGACGCGGCCAGCGGCGGGTTCGTGTGGCCGTTTCTATACCCCGACACGGCGTGGGACTTCCGCTTGGAGCAGGTCCGCTCGATCAATGTCTCCGGGCACAAGTTCGGGCTCGTCTACCCGGGCATCGGCTGGCTGGTATTCCGTGAGAAGGCCGACCTGGCCGAGGATCTCGTGTTTTACGAGAACTATCTCGGCAAGACCGACGCGACGTTTACGCTGAACTTCTCGACCGGCGCTTCCATGGTGCTGGCCCAGTACTTCAACTTCGTCCGCCTCGGCCGTGCCGGCTACCGCTACATCATGGAGACCATGATGCAGAACACGCGGCGTCTGGCGCAGCAGATCGCCGACGTAGGCCCGTTCCGCCTGGTCGGCGAGCCTGGCGCGGCGCAGCTCCCGCTTGTCGCGTTCCAACTCGCCGAGGAGCACGACTACGACGAGTTCGACATCGCCTCCCAGCTCGCCGCGGAGCGCGGCTGGATGGTCCCCGCCTACACGCTCCCGCCCAACGCCCAGCACGTCACGATCATGCGCGCCCTGGTCAAGCTCACGCTCGGGCACAGCCTGGCCGCGACGCTGGCCGCCGACATCGCGCAGGCCTGCGAGACGCTCGAGCACAAGGGCGGCCTGCACGAGCTTGACCGCCGGCGAGTCAAGACCGGCACCGGTTATTAGCCGCGAGGCACCGAGCAAACGAGTCCCCGCCTCCTCCTGGCCGCCGAGCGCCCCGAAATCGCGGCCTTAGCCACGCTCTCGATTGCCGTCATGGAACTCGTCGACAACGCCATGGGCTTCGGTGAGCGCGGTGAACCCGGCGATGTCGGCGAACAGAAGCGTCGCCGCCGGCGTGGGTGGCGACGCCCTGGGAGCTTCAGTTCGGGTCGGCCTCGGTCACGCGGCTAAAGCACCCAGCCGGCCAGCAGCGGGACGCCGGTGACGACGTCGACCGTGACGCAGAACGGCGGGTACCACGTCCGCACGTGCGTCGGGCCGTGTCCGTCGTGATGGACCCAGTCCCACGCGCCGTGCGCGATGAATCCGAGCCCGAGCAGCACCGTGGACTGGTGATAGGCGCCGAGGAACCCGACGGTCAGGAACACGGAGGCGGAGAGCACCTGCACGGCGATGGAGACGGGGCGTCCGTCGGCGACGCCGAAGCCGAAGTACACCCAGCCGATTGCGGCCAACTGGGCGCCGAAATAGACGTATGCCACCGCGTCGGGCAGCAGGGCGCCGACGGCGACGGCCACGAGTCCGGCCCCGAAGCCGACGACTGCTCCTCGCGCCCCCGCCCCCACCCGGCCGGACAGTCTGGCGGCGCCGGCGGTCATCGCGAACCCGCTTCCGAGGCCAACGGGGCGGACGCTGTCGCGCGGCTTCGGGCGAACGCGTCGATGCGCTGGGCAATGAACTGCGCGTCATCCTTGACCCAGCCCAGCAGCGCCGAGCCGCGCGTGTGCTGCCAGGGCAGGCCGAGGAAGTACAGGCCGGGGACCTGGGTGACGCCGCGCCGGTGGCGGACCCGTCCCTCGTCGTCGAGGACCGGGAGCTGCACGAAGGCGTGGTCGAAGCGGAACCCGGTGGCCCACACCACTCCGTCAACCGCGAGATCGGAGCCGTCGGCGAACGCCACGGTCGCGCCGCGCGCGGCGGTCGCGCGCGGCCGCACCTGGATGCCAAGCTTGCGCGCGGCACGCGGGCTCGAGCCGATCAGGGTCTCCTTGTCCTTCAGGCGCTGCACGAGTCGCGAGTCGACGGTCTTGTCCATCAGGCCGGTGGCCTGCAGGTAGCGGAACAGGTCCCGTCCGAGGATGCGCTGCGGTAGCGGCGTCTGCGGCCGTCCGACGGCCAGATGGACTTCTCGCGACCGGGCGAGTTCGGCAGCGATCTGGTAGCCGGTGTTGCCGCCACCGACGACCAGCACCATGCCCGTCGGGAGGTCTTCCGGGGAGCGGTATCGGGTGCTGTGCAGCTGGCTCACGTCGCTGCTCAGTTCGGCAGCTATCGCCGGCGTGAACGGCACCTGAAACGGCCCGGTGGCGACCACGACCTGGTCGGCTTCGTAGCTGCGGTCGACGACCTCGACGAGGAAGCCGCCGTCGTCGCGTGCCCGGACGGCGTGCACGCGGCGGTTGAACTCAACCGGCAGCTCGAACCGTCGCGCGTAATCGGTGAGGTAGGCCACGACGTCGTCGCGCCTCGGGTAGCTGTCGGAGTCGCCAGGGAAGTCGAGCCCGGGCAGGCCGTCGTAGCGCACGGGCGTGAACAGCCGCAGCGAGTCCCAGCGGGTTCGCCACGCGGCGGCGGGTACGTCGGCGGCTTCGAGGATGGTGAACCGGCGGCTCTGCTGGGCGAGGAAGTAGCCGACGGCCAGGCCGGCTTGGCCGCCGCCGATGACGACGACCTCGCGCCGCCGGATGCCCGTGTCAGCGGTGACCGTCATGCGGTGACGTCGAAGGAGAACATCATTCCGCTCTCGTGGTGCTCGGCGATATGACAGTGCGCCATCCAACGCCCGATGTTGGTCACGTCGAGCACGATGTCGACGGTCTCGCCGACACGCACCAGCACCGTGTCCTTCCAGACCAGGTTCGGCTCGACGACACCGTCACGGGCAAGGACGAGAAAGCGCCCGGCGCCGTGAATGTGGAACGGGTGGTGCATGGGGTGGTCGGAGTCCATCTCGTTGACCAGCCGGATCTTCACGCGATCGCCGACACGGAACCGCCACTGGATGGCGTGGTTCTCGGCGTCGTCGGAGCGGTCGACGAGCTTCCAGCGCATGTTCGCCGGCGTGGTGAGCTTGTTGACTTCGACCATGTCGTCTTCCCACTCGATGCCGTCGGCCGTCGCGTGGCTGTGGCCGTGACCGTGGTGGCCGGCCGTCGCCGCTTGCACCAGTCGTGCCGGCAGCAGCTTCATGCCGCACTGCGGGCAGTGGTCCGGGGTCTCGCTGGTCACCTCGGGGTGCATCGGGCACACGTAAATCGAGGCCTCTCCCTCGCCCACGTCGGGCTCGCCCATGTCCATCTGCGCTTGGAAGGCCAGCGTCTTGTCCGGCGGCGCGTCGACCAGCGGCATCAGCCGCTCGCGCTCGGCGGCGAGTTCCGGCGCGGTGCGCAGCTCGGAGAAGCTCTGCGTGAGGGACGGCGTGGCCTGCTCGTCGGTGACGGTGATGTCGGCGAGCTTGTAGGTCCGGCTCGGCGTCCGGTGCTCCAAGACCAGCTGGCCAGGCGACTCGAAGCACACGTCGACGACGACGCGCTCGGACGGGGCGAGGATGACGTCCTCGACGAGCTCCTCGTGCTCGACGCGGCCGCTGTCGCCGCCGACGAGCTTCATCCGCGCGCCCGGCAGCGCGACCTTGAACACCCGGGTGTTGGCCGTGTTGGTCAGGTACAGCCGCACCACCTCGCCGGTGCCCGCGGTCAGCGCGAGCTCGGGCTCGCCGCCGATGAGCAGCACGTTGCCGAAGCGGCCCATGGCCGCGTACGTCGTCTCGTCGGGGCTGAAGGCGGCAATCTGGCCATCCTCGATGAGCAGGTCGTCGAGCGTGAGCGCGAGCTCGCGATGCACGGGCGGCCAGTAGTCGGGGTCGGCGGGCACGACGACGCAGTTGCCGTACAGCCCCAGCTCCTGCCCGTAGTCCTCGCGGATGTGCGGGTGATACCAGTAGACGCCCGGGTCTGGGAACGTGACGCGTGCGGTGTAGCGCCCGCCGATGGGCATGACCTCCTGGGTCTCGTGTGTGCCGTCGTAGCGGTTGTCCAGGCGCAGGCCATGCCAGTGGACCGTGGCCTCCAGGTCCCCCTCGTTCTCGATGTCGACGATGACCTCCGCGCCCTCGGGCACCCGCAGCGTCGGGCCGGGAACGGAGCCGTTGTAGGCCAGCATCCGGACGGTGGCCTCGCCGATGCGCTTGGTCACGGGCGCGATGCGCAGCGTGTAGCGGTCGCCGTCGCCGAGCTCGACCACCTCGGTCGCGCTGACCGCCGGCAGCCCGGCCGTGTCGCGCGGGAACTTTTGAGTTGATGCGGTCATCCCAGTCTCCTGTGGGAGGTGTGCCGGTCGTCAGCTCGCCGGCACGGGGTCAGGCCCGACGGTAGGAGCGGCGTGCGGAGAGGACGGCTCTTGGTCGCCCATGTCCAGGCGGAAGGGCGGGTAGGTGTCGGTCATCAGCGCCGCGTAAGCGCCGACGCGGAACACCCAGCGGTTCATGCCCATGACGAGGTCATAGAGCCCGCGCGGGTACCGTCCGGCGAAGAGCAGCACGATGCCCGCGATGCACACGAGCAGGCCGATCAGGCCACTGCCGTACACCCAGGCGTCGTTGCCGTTTGCCTGGTTGTAGCCGGCGAACGCGCCGCCGGTGAACACGCCGATGATCAGGTAGTGCGGGATGGCGAGCAGCCACCACTTCACCAGGACGAGCCCGCGTGACAGGTGCTGCGGGTAGGCGACCGACAGCCTCGCCGGGTAGCCGGGCACGTCCGCGAGCGTGAACGGCGGGTAGTGGTCGGTACCGAGCGCGCTGTAGGAGTAGTACCCAACCCTCCATGTCCAGCGCAGGACGCCGACATTGAATTCGAAGATCCCACGCGGGTAGCGGCCGGTGAACAGGATCGCGAACAGCGCGACGATCGTGAGCACGACGAGCGCGATCCACAGGAAGAACAGCACGATGACGTGAGGGATGATCAGCACCCACTTCACGAGCCATAGCCAGCGGCTCAGCTGCGGGGAAAGGGCGCCTTCAAGGCGAAGCGGGTACGCGGACGGCTGGTCCATGAGGAACCTTTCGATCGGCGGTCAGAGACTCCAGGCGGGCGACGCCGGCGGCGGCGAGTACCCGAGGGCGAGGCGATCTCGTGCCTCGGCGCTTGCGGCCGAGGGACCAAACATGAGCGTCACGTTATCCACGATCGTGCGCGGAATGCAACCCGGGGTTTCGAAAATCAGACAGCAGCTGGGCTATCATTGGTGCGCAATTCGCTACTCTGAGTATCGAGCCTGGCCATGGAGAACCACGGGATCACTGCCGCCTCGGCTCCGCGACGCGGCCGGCGAGCTGCGCGGGATACCGACGGAC
>JAICUS010000540.1 GCA_025935735.1 Solirubrobacteraceae bacterium
CCGCGATGACGCACGCGAACGAGCAGACGTGGCGGCGCGAAAGAGTCAGATTGGACGCGCTCATGAGCCGTCCTCCGATCAGATAGCCGGCAGGGCGAGTTCGCTGCACGGCGGCCCCCCTTCCGCGCTCCCGAGCCGGTACCCGGAGACGGCAGGCGACGACGGCCGGGGCGTGCGACTCAGAAGACGCGCACCCGGCTCGATGTCATGGAGGCCGCGGGACGCGGGCGGCGGACCTGCGCGGTCCCGCCGTCATGTGGCGCGCCGCTCCTGGCGAGCACGCTGTATAGAGCCCAGTCCCCGGGCCGGGTGCGGCGCTCGGCTGAGCGCCGTAGAGTCGTGCCCCGGGTGAGTAAGGGCGGGCCGTCAAGCCCGCTCACGCCGCAAGGGTTCTGACTTACTCATCACAATAACAGGTTCCTGAGCAAATTGCAACTCTTGATCAGTCAGTTTGTGGTCGATCGATCAACCACACTGCCTCACTGTTGCCATGCTGACCTAACGACGCGGTGGGCTCGGCGAGCGACCCCTGGTCGCGCGGCAGACCGAGCAGTGGACGCATGGACCGAATCGGTAACAGCCAGCCGCGCGCCCGGACCGACCGCCGTCGCGCCGGTTCAGCCCGGCATGCTCAACCCGCGCGCCCGGGGCCTGCGCTCAGGTGAGCCGGGCGGCGAGCAGGCAGAGATCGTCGGTCAGGGTGCCGTAGGCAAAATCGGCGACGCGGGCGCGCAGGACGGCGATCGCCTCGCTCGGTGAGGGCCGGCGCACACCGCCCAGCGCGGCGCCGACGCCGTCCAGTCCGAACAGCTGGCCATCGCGGCGGGCCTCGGTCAGTCCGTCGGTATAGAGCAGCACGCCCGCGCCGGGCGGCGCGGGCCGTGGCCGACGACATCGCCGACGACGAGCACGGTGGAATCGCGAGGCCCCTCCGCCACCAGATAAAAGTCGCCGCTGACCTGCTCGGCGACGGCCGGCAGAAACACCGCGGCGAGCTCCAGGCCGGGACGCTGGGGCAGCTCCGGCGGGGTCAGCGCGTCCCGGATCGCGCGCAGATCCTCCAGCTCGTGCTCGGCCGCCGCCAGCCGCTCGCGCAGCACGATCAGGTCGTGCTCGCGCACCGCGGCCTCGTCGCGAAGACGCGCGATCAGCGCCTCCTGCCGGTGCTCTCGCTCAGCCAGATCGTGGACGTCGTGCTTGAGATGGCCGACCTCGCGGTGCAGCCGCCGAAGCTCCTGCTCGTCGATCTCGTGATCCTCGCTCATGCCGCTCGCGGTCGCCGATACCGAGCATCGCGCGCCGGCGGGAATCCTTGCGCATCGGCGGCTCGACCGTCCACCCGTCAGCCGGAAGCGCCCTCCTGCCTGTCCTCCTCGGGATCGTGTGCGGCGGCGGCGTCCGGCGGCGCGAAGTCGACGTCGATGCGCTCGAAGCCCTTGTGACGCTCGGTCTCGGCGTAGGCCGTATAGGCGCGCTCGTCGGCCGCGGTCAGCTGCACGTCGTCGGTGAAGGGCGTCAGCAGAGCTCGCGGCCACAGGTGTCGCTGGGCGACGACGTTGATCTCCGTCGCGAGGACGGTGACAAGCGCCAGCAGGTAGATCCAGGCGATGAGCCCGAGCACGAGAGCGAAGACGCCGTAGCTCTCGCGGGTGCCCTTGAGCACGTGGGTGACAAGGTAGGTGCCCAGGAGCTGGAGGACCTCCCACCCGACTCCAGCCGTGACGGCCCCCACGCGCAGGTGGCGGGTCGGAACCCGCCGCGCGGTGAGCACGCGGAAGGCGAGCATGAACATCCCGATGTTGACGAGCGTGGCGAGCAGGACCCCAATGACTCGCAGCTCGCCCGGGATCGTGGCGCCGAAGGCACCCGCACCGGTCGTGAGACCCGACAGGCCGGTCGTAGCGACCACGCCAACGCCCAGCACGACCACGAGCAGGAGGCTGCGCAGCCGGGAGGCGATCGGGTTCGGGCGCTCGTTGCGGGGCACCGCCCAGGCCTTGTTGAGCGCGTTCTGGGTGGCTTGAGCAACGCCAAGGCAGCCATACACCGTGCCGAGGATCCCGATGACGAGGGCGACGCTGCTGCCCGTGCGCGCGTGCACGCTGTCGCGCAGCTGGCTGCCGAGAACGGGAAACTGCGCCAGGGCGGAGTCAAGCAGTCTGGCCTGCAGGTGCGGATCGCCATGCAGCACGAAGCCGAGGATCGTGACGAGCAGCAACAGCAGCGGAAACAGCGACAGGAACCCGTAATAGGTGATCAGCGCCGTGAGGTAGCTGCCCTGATCGTCGGCGAACTTGTAGAGAACCGCCACCGGGAAGCCCACCCAGCGATGGCGACGCTGAAAGCCGTCTACCGAGCTGAGAGCACGACCCGACACGCCGGTCGCGGCCTCCGGAGTTGCGGTGGCGTCCCGGTCGCCGCCGCGGATTCAGCGCCGGGCAAGTCGCCGCCCGCTCACGGTGCCGGGCGGGGTGTAGTTCAGCTCGTAGTCGTGGTAGACGGCCGACTCCCCCGCCTGGGTGAGCTCCTCGCCGTGCTGCTCGATGTTGGGCGCGTCCTCGACCTGCTGCTTGCAGACCGGCACCTGCAGGTCATCCGGGCCGACCTTCAGCCCACCCAGCGGAACGAACGTCAGGTGCCGCCCGATGAAACCCTCCTTGACGGTCCCGAACTGCGGCTCGTCATTCTCCACGTCGAAATAGACATCCTGCAGCTTGCCGTGCCACTCGGGCCACGTTCCATTCGGAGTCGCGCTGGTCGGTCATCGTTCCCGGCCTCCTCGCCCATCGTCGTCGCGCACGTTGATGTTATTCCCGTCCCTCGTCGGTCCTTCCCTTTCGGGTAGATCTCGGCCAGAACCTGCTGCAGCGGTGCGCCGCCGGGGGCGGCGGTGATTTCGGGCCGGCCCCAGCCCACGCCCACGACGCCGGCGCGACGGCAGTACTCCCGTGCTGCGTCTCGGGGAGAGTCGTCAAGGAGATCTTCGCGCTCGTGTAGAGCTTTGCTCGCCAGACCATCGAAGTCATGGTGCTTAGAGCATCATGCGTCGCGGAACCCAGTCGGGCCGGTCCTGACCCGTGGCGTGTCGCATCGCGTTCTGCTGTACCCGCCCGGCGCGGAAATCGAGCGGCGGCGATGACCCGCGTCCGAAGGGCCGGCGCTCCAGCCAGGAATCGATGCGGCGGGTGGGTCCTCCCCGGCGCATGTGAGCGCGAGCTTGCGAGCGCGGCGCCGGGAGGGCCCGCCGCACGCCGCCCCCGCCCCTGCACCCGCTACGACGCCGGCTCGGGCACCCAGTCGCGGGTGAGCATGAGCCAGAAGGCCAGCCCGGCGTACTCGCGGTAGCGGCGGAACGCCTTGTCGATGCCCTTGTCGGTGACCCGCGGGCGGCCGGCCAGGCGGCGGTAGGTCGGGCGCGTCCAGGAGTCGAGGATCAGCTGCCCGTAGCGGCCGAGCAGCATCATCATGTGCGCGCACGCGTAAGGGCCGACGCCGGGCAGCGCGAGCAGCCGCTCGGCCACCTCCTCGTCGGAGTGGGCCGGGTCGGTGAGCGCCTCGAGGTCGAGCCGGCCCTCGGCGACCTCGGCGGCGATCGACCGCAGGTAGGCGCCGCGGTAGCCGGCCTTGGCCACGCCCGCGTAGAAGTCGTCGCCCGCCGCCGCCATCGTGGCCGCATCGGGGAACGTCCGCCGCTCCGGCGCGCCCACCGCGGGAACACCGAGCGAGCCCACCAGCGCGCCGACCATCCGCTGCGTGGCCGACCAGGTGCAGTTGGTCGTGCAGATCGTCTTCACCAGGTCCTCGAACACGGTCGGACTGCGCAGCATCCGCCCGGCGCCCGCGGCCGCCCACGCGAGGTCCGGGTCGCCGGCCGCGCGGGCGTAGAACGGGCTGAGGTCGTCGTCCAGGCGCAGCATGTGCCGCAGCGCGGCGGCGAGCTTGTCCAGCGGCGCCGTGTCGCGCGCCTCCAGCCGCGCGTGGCCCGCGCCGTCCGCGCGCAGCCGGGCCAGCCACGCCTTCCCGCCGCCCGGCAGCACGGTCTCCAGCGCCGAGCCGTCCGGCTCGACGGCGTTGGGCGGCAG
>JAICUS010000405.1 GCA_025935735.1 Solirubrobacteraceae bacterium
ATCATCGCCCCGGCCGTCGCCTCCGCGGCCTCGCGCAGCTGCGCGTAGTCCGCGGCCTGCCCGACGGCGCACACGAGCCCCTCGCGGGAAATGCCCACGAGCGCGGGCCGCGCGGCGGGCCGCAGGGCCGCCGGGAGGTCTTCCGCGGCCACCGCGGTCAGGCCGGACGGCGTGGGGTGCGCGGCGGCCGCCGCCCGGGGCAGCGCGAGCACGCTGACCACGTTCGCCTCGGCCGCCAGCGCGGCCAGGTCGCGCTCGACGTCCCCGCAGGTTGCGCACCCCGGCTGGTGGGCCACCAGCAGCAGCGGCCCCTCGAGCGCGAGCCGCCCGCCGGCCAGCGTCGGCACCTCGACGCGGGCGACCTCGTCGTAGAGGTCGGCTGCCACGACTCGCGGCGCCTCGGCGGGCGCGATCAGCGCCTTCAGCTGCCCGAACTGGCGCAGCAGGCTGACCAGGGCGACCGTGAGCAGCACGATCACCACCCAGGCCAGCACGAGCGAGACGATCCAGACGGTGCTCATGCCAGCGCCGTCGCGAGCTTCCACGCGCAGGCGAGGCCGGCGGCGACGGTGGCCGCGCCGGCGAGCTCGGCGGCGCTCACGTGCCACAGCGGCCCGGCCGGCCAGGCGAGCAGGGCCACCGCGCCGGCGGCGAGCAGCGCGTTGCGCACGCGGCCGGCGCCGCCCTCGGACGCCCCGAAGCAGTGGCAGGCGGCCGAGACGGCGCCGAGCCGGGTCAGCGCCGCCGTGAACGCGGCCAGCAGGGCGATGATCAGCAGCGCCACCAGCCGCGGCGCCACGCCGGCCACCAGCAGCGCGGCCAGCCCGAGCTCCAGCGCCGGCACCGCCACGGCCAGCCGCCGGGCGCCGGCGGTCGAGGTCAGCGCCCGCAGGGTGACGCGGAACGGCGCCGGGTCGGCCAGCTTCGCCGCCCCGGCCCAGGCGAAGGTCCCGGCGAGCAGGAGGCAGACGGCCGCGGCCACACGACCGAGCTTAAGGGACGTCAGTCGTCGTCGATCTTCTTGCCCGACTTCGACAGCACGTACCACTTGGCGCCGAACGCGTTGAAGCCCTCGCCCTTGGTGTCGCCCGGCTTGGAGTCCTGCGAGAAGGAGTAGACCGGATGGCCCTTGTAGGTCACCTGCAGCCGGCCGTCGCTGCGCTTGGTGGTGCCGAGCAGCGAGCTGCGGGCCCCGCCGGACGCCTTCGCCTTGCCGCTGGTGATCAGCGGCGGCCAGAACTGCGCACACTGGCCGGAGCAGGTGCTCTTGGACGTCTTGTCCTTCTCGAACAGGTACAGGGTCCTGCCGTTGCCGCCGACGAGGAACGTTCCGAGCTTGCCGTGCCGGGTCTTGACCGTCGCGCGGCTGCCCGCCGCGCTGCTGGTCCCGGCCACCATCAGACCGGCGGTCGCCGCTACCGCGAGCACCGCCATGAAACGTCGCATGGGGAAGTACCTCCTGGGGAGAGAGAGTGTCGGCGCGGGCTACGCAGCCGCGCGGGGCCGGGTTCGTGAGCTGGCGCCAACTCCCCGCGGGGCTCTCATCCGGCCGGCCGATACCCTGGCCGGCCATGCCCGACCCCGCCGGCGACCCGGCCGTGCTCGAGCGGCCGGCCGCTGCGCGCTCCGCCGCGCCCGCCCCGCGGCGCCGCCGCCGGCTCGGCGGCTGGCCGCTCGCCGTCGCCGGGATCACGCTGCTGGCGCTCGGCCTGCGGCTGTGGGGCATTCGCTGGGGGCTGCCGTTCGCCTACAACCTGGACGAGCGCTCGCACTTCGTGCCGCGCGCGGTCGGGTTCTTCCGCGACCACTCGCTCGACCCGGACTACCAGCTCAACCCGGCCGGGCTGATGGAGTGGGTGGCGGCGGCCCTCGCGGTCACCCACGGCTCGTCGGCCTCGGTCGTGCGCACGTGGACGCAGGACCCGGGGGCGGTCTGGACCGTCGCCCGGGTCGCCTCCGCGCTGCTCTCCACGGCGGCGATCCCGCTGCTGTACGTGGCCGGGAGCCGGATGTTCGGGCGCTGGGCGGGCCTGTGCGCCGCCGCCGTGCTGGCCACCGCGTTCCTGCCCGTCCACTACGGCCACCTGGCGCTGAACGACGCGCCGTCGCTCGCCCCCACGGCATTGGCGCTGATCGGCATCGCGGGGGTCCTGCGGACCGGCCGGGCGCGGGAGTACGCGCTGGCCGGGCTCGGGCTGGGCATCGCCGTCGGCTTCAAGTACAACGCCGCGTTCATCGTCATCCCGCTGCTGTGCGCGGCCGGCGTGCGCCTGGCGCGCGACCGCCGGGCCGCCGCCGCGCCGGTGGCGATCGGGCTGGTGATCGCCGGCGCCGTGGCGCTCGTCGCCTTCGCCGCCTGCGACCCGTACGCGCTGTTGCGCCCGCACTTCTTCCGCGAGCAGCTGCACAAGCTGTCGGCCTACACGCACGGCGACCTGCTGCTGGGGGAGACGCAGCGCTCCGGCTATCGCTACTACGCCTGGTCGCTGCTGTGGGGCTTCGGGCTGCTGCCGCTGGCGCTGGCCGTGGTGGGCGGCGTGCGGGCGCTGCTGCGCGAGCGCGCGCAGGCCTTTGTGCTGATCCCCGCGACGCTGCTGTTCTTCCTGGTGATCGGCTCACAGGGCCGCTACTTCGCCCGCTACGGGATGCCGGTCTACCCGCTGCTGGCGCTGCTGGCCGGCGCGGGCGCGGCCTGGATCGGCGCCGCGCTGCCCGCCCGCCGCGTGCTCGTCCCCGCCGGCCTGGTCCTGCTGTGCCTCGAGGGCCTCGTGCTGACCGTGCACAACGACCTCGTGCTCTCGCGCCCGGACACCCGCAGCACCGCCCGCGCCTGGATGGTCGCGCACATCCCGGCGGGCACCCAGATCGCCGTCGAGCCGCTCGTGCCCAAGGAGTGGTACGCCGACGGCGCCCGGCTGCCGGACCCGACCAAGCGCGAGGGCTACCGCTGGCGACGCTTCGTGCGCACGAGCGCCGACGCCCACCGGCTGGCTCGTCAATATCCGGGAGCGGCGCGCAAGGCCGACTTCGCCAACTACGTCGCGACCCTGTTCCCCGGCCAGCTGGACTTCTTCCGCTCCAAGGGCGTCTGCTGGATCGTCTCCGGCTCCTCCCAGTCCGGCCGCGCGTTCAACAACCCTGGGCGGGTGCCGCAAGCGATCGCGTACTACCACGCGCTCGCCCGGGAGGCCCAGTTACGCTACCGGGTCGCGCCCTTCGATGGCCCGGACGCCGACAACTACTTCCAGTACGACTTCGCGATCGACTTTGCGCCGCTGAAGTTCCACTTGCCGGGGCCGACCATGCGGGTGTATCGGCTGCGCGGGTGTACGCCGACCTGATCGGGGCGCCGGCGAACTGCGGCTGGGTAGGGAAGCAGGAGCCCTGGCCGCGCTGCGCGGATGATCGGTCCGGGTGGCGCCCGCGGACGCGCGTGTCACGTTAGGCGGGCTCGGCCCGACAAACGTTACGCCCGGTTCCCTGAGCAAACGCGGACCCGGTCGAACGTGATCGCTTCCGCCGCGCGTGCCTTGGACTCGCGCACACCCGACCCTCGCGGCCGACCCAAGGCCGACCGCTTCCCTACCCAGCAGCCGTTCGCCGATCCCGCCGCGCCGCCGGCTCAGTGGATGTACACAGACCCGAGGAACAGCGCGAGCCAGACCGCCCCGATCAGCCGCATCCCCGGGTCGCGCAGCATGATCTCCTCGGGCGCGCCGCCCTGGCCGCGGTCGACGAGCAGCCCGTAGCGCAGGATGCCGATCACGAACGGGACGATCGACAGGCCCCACCAGGGGATCGAGCTCGTCTTCGGGTGGTCGAACGCCCATAGGCAGTAGCTGATGATCGTCACCGCTGCGGTGGTGGAGACGACGAACTGCAGGTGCTCGAGCGTGTAGCCGGCCAGGGCCGGGCGGGTGGCCGAGGAGCCGCTGGTCAGCAGCTCGCCGTGGCGCTTGCCGGCCACCATGAACAGCGAGCCGAACGAGGTGACGGCGAGGAACCAGTCCGAGAGGACGATCCCCGCGGCCAGGCCGCCGGCCGCCGCCCGCACCATGAACCCGCTGGCCACCACGACGATGTCGACGGTCGGCGTGTGCTTGAGCCGGAACGTGTAGGCCGTGGTCAGCGCCTTGTAGCCGACCAGCAGCAGCCCGAGCTGCCATGAGACGACGAAGGCCAGGCCCAGCCCGGCGGCCAGCAGCACCGCGATCCCGCCGATCGCGGCGCGCGTCGAGACGTGCCCGGCGGCGATCGGCCGGAAGCGCTTGACCGGGTGCATCCGGTCCGCCTCGGCGTCCACGAGGTCGTTGAGCATGTAAGTGGCGCTCGAGACGAGGCAGAAGGCGACGAAGGCGCCGATCGCGCTCCAGATGACGTCGCGGTGGCCCAGGACGCCGCCGGCGGCGGGCGCGGCGAACACCAGCAGGTTCTTGACCCACTGGCGCGGCCGGGCCGCCCGCACGAGCGCCGCGGCCGGCGACGGGCGCGGCGCCGCGGGCGCCTCCGGGGTCAGCTCTTCGACGGGAGCGCTCGCGCTCATCGGCCATCCAGTGTGTCAGGCGGCACGGAAGCGTCCTAAATCGGCGGGCCGTCGCGCCGATACGGGAGGGAGAGATGCTGATCCGAGGAATCCGTCGCGCCCTCCCCGCCGCCGTGGCCGCGCTGGCCCTGTCCGCCGTCCCCGCCCACGCCGAGAGCCTGCGCCTGCACCCCCGCACCCTGCTCGCCCACACCCCGGCCGGCGCCCAGCCGAACGCGCCCGCCACCGATCCGGCGCTGTCCGGCGACGGCCGCATCGTCCGCTACGCGGCCTACACGTCCGCGGCGACCGACATCGTCGACGGCTCCGGCACGTTCAAGAACATCTTCGTCGTCCACCGCCGCCCGCCGTTCAGCCTGCTGGGCACGCCGTGGGTCATGGGCGACACCACGCTCGCCAGCCGCGGCATCGACGGGCAGCCGGCCGACGGCGACTCCTGGGACCCGTCCTTCGACGGCTACGACTACGCGCACGCCGGCCACGAGTACACGGTCGCGCCGCGCTGCCTCGCCTTCGTCTCCAACGCCTCCAACCTCGTCCCCGGCGACGCCAACGGCATCGCCGACGTCTTCGTCGTGCGCCTGTCCACGGGCAAGGTCACCCGGATCGCGTCGTCTGGCCCCGCATCCGCGGTCGCGCTGGACGGGCGCTGCTTCAACGTCTCCTACGTGGCCGGCGGCACGGTCTACACGAAGAACCTGCGCAGCGTCGGCAAGGGCCACGGCAAGGTGCACCGCCTGTCGGGGATCGGCGGCGCGAGCTCGCCCGCCGTCTCGGCCAACGGCCGCGTCACCGCCTACGAGCGCAACGGCGCCATCTATGTCAACCGCGACGGCCGCAACCGCTACGTCGCGGCCGGCTCCGAGCCCTCGACCGACGACTGGGGCCGCTACGTCGCCTACACCCGCGGCGGCCAGATCTGGCAGGCGCGCATCGACCGCGCGGCGCACGCCGGGCAGCTGACCGCGGCGATCAGCCGCCGCGACGGCCAGCACCTGATGAACGGCACCTGGCCGTCGATGACGGCCGGCGGCCACTTCGTGTTCTTCGTCACGGGCAACATGGTCGACTCCAACGTCTACGAGAAGTTCGCCAGCTGCCCGGTCGGC
>JAICUS010000517.1 GCA_025935735.1 Solirubrobacteraceae bacterium
AGGAAATAGACGATGGCCGCATCCCGCGCGAGCGAGGAGTTCACCGAGCAGACCACGGCGCTCGCCCTGGAGGAGAAGGGCAAGCTGATCAAGTCGCTGCGGCGGGTGGACATGGTCCTGTTCACCGTCTGCGCTCTGGTCGGCCTCGACACGCTCGGCACGGTGGCGAACAACGGGCCGCAGGGCTTCACGTGGCTGATCGTGCTCGCGGTGCTGTTCGTCGCCCCGTACGCGCTCGTGCTGGCCGAGGTGGGCAGCGCGTTCACGCAGGAGGGCGGCCCGTACGAGTGGACCAAGATGGCGTTCGGCCGCGTGCAGGGCGCGATCTCCGCGGTCCTCTACTGGGTGACGAACCCGCTGTGGGTGGGCGGCTCGCTGGCGTTCATCGCCACCGAGGCGTGGAACGACAACATCTCCCACATCTCGGGCGGGTCCGTCTGGGACTACGTCTTCAAGCTGCTGTTCATCTGGTTCTCGATCGGCGTGGCGATCGCCTCGCTGCGCCGCGGCAAGTGGATCCCGAACTTCGGCGCCTACATGCGGGTGTTCGTGCTCGGCTTCTTCACGATCACCGTGATCGTGTACGCGTTCAAGCACGGCGTCCACGGCTTCCCGGTGTCCGATCTCAAGCCCACCGGCACGATCTTCTTCGCGCTCGTCCCGCTGGTGCTGTTCAACTACGTCGGCTTCGAGCTGCAGAACGGCGCGGCCGAGGAGATGGAGAACCCGCAGCACGACGTGCCGATCTCCGTGCTGCGCAGCGCGATCACGGGCGTGACCATGTACGCGATCCCGATCCTCGGCATCCTGCTCGTGCTGCCCGCGAAGGCGGTCACCGGCATCGGCGGCTTCCTGGACGCGGTCACCGAGGTGTTCACGGTCTACGGCGGCGCGGCGCACACGCTGCGCGATCTGATGGCGCTGGGCTTCATCGTGGCGCTGATGACCTCGGGCGCGGTGTGGATGATCGGCTCGGACCGCATCCTCGCGGTCGCCGCCTACGACGGCGCGTTCCACCCGTTCTTCGGGCGCTTCAACGCGATGCTGGGGACGCCGGTGCGGGTCAACACGATGTCGGGCATCGCGTCGAGCATCTTCATGGTCCTCGCGGTCGCGGCGTTCAAGGGCGGGACCGACGCGAAGTTCGTCGTCGTGCTCGACATCGCGATCTCCACGACGCTCATCTCCTACCTGTGGATCTTCCCCTCGGTGCTCAAGCTCCGCTACACCCATCCGCACATCCCGCGGCCATATCGCGTGCCCGGGGGAACCGCCGGCATGTGGATCGCCTGCGGGCTGATCATCTTCTGGACCGCGCTCGGCTCCTGGGTCGCCGTCTTCCCGGGGACGCTGGAGAAGGTGTTCGGCATCGACTACGACTTCCGCGGCACCTGGGGCGTGAGCCGCGGCACGTTCGAGGCGCTGACCCTCGGCACCCTGGCCGTGATCCTGCTGATCGCCCTGGTCGGGTACTGGACCGGGCGCGACGTGCGCCGCAGCGCGGTCGAGGTGGCGATCGCCACCCGGGCGCAGGAGGAGGAGGAGGAGCTGACGCGCGCGTAGGCGCGGTCTACTGCGCGTCGAGACGGGCGAAGCCACGGGCGCCGTGGCGCAGGCGCCAGCCGACGCGCAGCTGGGCGGCGGCGGCCAGCGCGTCGAGGTCGTCCCAGCCGACGGCGGCCCAGGCGAACGGGGAGCTGGCGCCGGTCGCGCCGACCAGGCGGACCGGCCCGGGCCGGCGGGCGGCGGCGGCCACCTCGACGAGCACGCGCCCGCCCGGGGCGAGGAGCTCGCGCGCCCGGCGCAGCAGCGCCGCGGGGCGGCCGTCGAGGCCGACCGTGCCGTCGAGCAGCAGCACGGTGCGCCAGCTGCGCGGGGCGGGGGCGGTGCTCCAGATCGAGCCGCGGACGGCCCGCGCGCCGCGCCGGCGGGCGAGGCGGACCGCGGTGTCCGAGATGTCGAGCCCGAGGGCCGGCACGCCGCGGGCGGCGAGCGCCTCGAGGTGCCTTCCGGGGCCGCAGCCGACGTCGAGTACGGGGCCCTCGGCCTGGCGCAGCACCTCGAGCTCGACGGCCGTGGCCGGGCCGTGCCAGCGGGCGAGCGGCAGCGGCTCGACGGCGCCGTCGGCCAGCGCCAGCGCGAGCCGGCTGCGCGGCGCGCGCAACGCTCCGTCGAAGACCTCGAGCGGGCTCGCGCTCATGCCGGCGCGCTCAGGGGTGCGGCCGCGAGCTCGCGCATGCCCTCGGTCAAGCCGATCCGGGCGGTGAAGCCGAGCGCGTCGCGGGCGAGTCGGGCCGAGGCGAACACGTGCCGGACGTCCCCCAGGCGGAACTCGCCGGTGACCTCGGGCCGCGGCGCGTCCGGGCCGGCGAGCGCCTCGGCCATCGCCAGCAGCGGCGTGGGGGCGCCGCTCGCGACGTTCAGCGCCGGCGGCAGCGTGTTGTCGGCGGTGAGCGCGAGGAGGTTCGCCCGCGCGACGTCGCGGACGTGCACGAAGTCGCGCAGCTGGCGGCCGTCCTCGAACACCCGCGGCGCGCGCCCGGCGGCGAGCGCGCTGCGGAAGATGCTCGCCACGCCGGCGTAGGGGGTGTCGCGGGGCATCCGCGGGCCGTAGACGTTGTGGTAGCGCAGCGCCACGGCGCGCACGCCCGGCTGCTCGCGCGCGTAGACCGCGGCGAGGTGCTCCTGGTGGAGCTTGGTGGCGGCGTACAGGCTGCGCGGGTCCAGCCGCGCGTCCTCGCTGACGGGCGCGGGGCTGAGCGGCGCGGCGCAGTGCGGACAGCCCGGGTCGAAGGCGCCGCGGGCCAGCTCGGCGGGGTCGCGGGCCGGCGGGCGCAGCGGGCCGTGCTCCGGGCAGCGGTACGCGCCCTCGCCGTAGACGACCATGCTCGAGGCGAGCACGAGCGGCCCGGAGAACCGCCGCTCGGCGAGCGCGCGCAGCAGCTCGGCGGTGGCCAGGTCGTTGTGCGCGACGTAGGCCGGCATGTCGCGCGCGTCGCGCCCCAGCCCGACCATCGCCGCCTGGTGGCTGACCGCGTCCACGCCGGCCGCCGCGGCCCGCGCCACGGCCGGGTCGCGCAGGTCGCCGGCGAGCCACTCGATGCCGTCCGGCAGCTCGGGCGGCTCCGCGTGGGCGACGGGCAGCAGCGCGTCGACGACGCGGACGTCGTGGCCGTGTGCGAGCAGCGCCTCGGCGACGTGTCCGCCGATGAAGCCGGCACCGCCGGTGACGAGGACGAGCATGGCCGGCCACCCTAGGCGCCACGGGGCCGGATCGGGGGACGTTGCGGCGCGAGTTTCGCGGCGCGTAATCGGCGGTCGGGGCGGGCGCGCCTAGTGTCGGCCGCCGGATGCCCGACGTGATCATCCCCGTGCTCGACGAGGCCGCGGCGCTGCCGTGGGTGCTGTCGCGGATCCCGGCGGGCTACGCGGCGATCGTCGTCGACAACGGGTCCAGCGACGGCTCGGCGGACGTGGCCGCGGCGCACGGCGCCCGGGTGGTCGCCGAGCCGCGGCGGGGCTTCGGGGCCGCGTGCTTCGCGGGCCTCGCCGCCGCGCGCGCCGAGGTGGTGTGCTTCATGGACGGCGACGGCTCGCTCGACCCGGCGCAGCTGCCGCGCGTGGCCGCGCCGGTGCTGGCCGGCGCCGCCGACCTGGTGCTGGGCGCGCGCCGGGCGGTCCCAGGCGCGTGGCCGCTGCCGGCCCGCGCGGCCAACCGCGCGCTGGCGCTGGAGCTCGGCCGCCGGACCGGGCTGCGGCTGCGCGACCTCGGGCCGATGCGGGCGGGCCGCCGGCGCGAGCTGCTCGCGCTCGGCATCGCCGACCGGCGCTTCGGCTGGCCGCTGGAGATGGTCGTGCGGGCGCGGCGGGCCGGCTGGCGGATCGCCGAGGTGCCCGTCGCCTACGGGCCCCGCACCGGACGCTCGAAGGTCACCGGCACGGTCGGCGGCTTCGTCCGCACGGTCCGCGACATGGCCGCGGTGCTCCCATGAGGCCGGCGCTCGCGGTGATCGCCAAGGCGCCGGTCCCCGGGCGGGTGAAGACCCGGCTCTGCCCGCCGTTCTCGCGCGCCGAGGCGGCCGCGCTGGCCGAGGCGGCGCTGCGCGACACGCTCGCGGCCGTGCGGGGCGTGCGCGGCGTGCGCCGGGCGGTCGTACTGGACGGCGCGCCCGGGCCGTGGCTGGGCCCGGGGATCGAGGTCGTGCCCCAGCGCGGCGGCGGCCTGGCCGAGCGGCTCGCGGGCGCGTTCGCCGACCTCGGCGGCCCGGCGCTGGTCGTCGGCATGGACACGCCGCAGCTGACGCCGGCGATCCTGCGCGGCGCGCTCGCCGTCCTGGAGCGCCGCGACGCCGTGCTCGGCCCGGCGCTCGACGGCGGCTATTGGGGGATCGGCCTCG
>JAICUS010000485.1 GCA_025935735.1 Solirubrobacteraceae bacterium
CGCTCCGCCTGCCGGCCCGCCGGGCGCGCGGCGGGCTCGCGCTCGGCCTCAGCACGCTGTGGCTGAGCCTGATCGTCCTGATCCCGCTCGCCGCCGTGGTGGTGAAGTCGACCGAGGCGGACTTCTGGACGGTCGTCACGGCGCCGCGCACGGTGTCCGCGCTGGCGCTCACCGTGGGCATCTCGCTCGTCGTCGCGGCGGTCAACGCCGTGGCCGGGACGCTGATCGCCTGGGTGCTGGTGCGCGACGAGTTCCCGGGCAAGGGCGTGGTGAACGCGCTCGTCGACCTGCCGTTCGCGCTGCCCACGATCGTCGCCGGGCTCACGCTGCTCGCGTTATACGACGACCTGGCCTACACGCGCTGGGCGATCCTGCTCGCGCTGCTGTTCGTCACGCTGCCGTTCGTCGCGCGCTCCGTGCAGCCCGTGCTGATCGAGGCCGACCGCGAGATGGAGGAGGCGGCGACGTCGCTCGGCGCGAGCGGACGGCAGACGTTCGCCCGGATCATCCTGCCCAACCTCGTGCCGGCGATCGTCTCCGGGGCCGCGCTGGCGTTCGCCCGGGCGGTGGGCGAGTTCGGCTCGGTGGTGCTGATCAGCGGCAACATCCCGCGCCACACCGAGGTCGCCTCCGTGCTCGTGTACGGGCAGATCGAGAGCGACGCGGTGGCCAGCGCGGCCGCCGTGTCGGTCGTGCTGCTGGCCATCTCGCTCGTCGTGCTGCTGGCCATCCGGCGGCTCGGGAGGCGGGCGGCGTGAGCCGGATCGCGCTGCGCGTCACCGCGCTCGGCTACCTCGCGCTGCTGCTGCTCGCGCCCGTCGGGCTCGTCTTCTACCGCACCTTCGAGCACGGGCTGGGCGCGGTGTGGGACTCGATCACCACGCCGGCGGCGATCAGCGCGTTCTGGCTTACCGTCGAGGTGGCGGCGATCGCCGTCCCGCTCAACGCGGCGTTCGGGATCCTGGCCGCGCTCGCGCTGGCCCGCGGCCGCTTCCCCGGCAAGGCCGTCTTCGACGCGCTGATCGACCTGCCGTTCGCGGTCTCGCCGGTGGTCATCGGCCTGGCGCTGGTGCTCGTGTTCGGCCGCGACGGCGTCGTGCCGCTCCCGTTCCAGGTGATCTTCTCGGTCCCCGGGATCGTGCTGGCCACGATCTTCGTCTCGCTGCCGTTCGTGGTCCGCGAGGTCACGCCGGTGCTGCGCGAGGTGGGCGACGAGCAGGAGCAGGCCGCGGCCACGCTCGGCGCGTCCGGCTGGCAGGCGTTCCGGCGGATCACGCTGCCGTCGATCCGCTGGGGCATCGCCTACGGCGTCGTGCTGTCGGTCGCCCGGGCGATCGGCGAGTTCGGCGCGGTCAGCGTGGTCTCCGGCAAGGTCGCCGGCTCGACGCTGACGCTCACGCTGCTCGTCGAGCAGCGCTTCTCCAACTACGACCTGGCCGGCGCCTACGCGGCGTCGGCGCTGCTGGCGGCGATCGCGCTCGCCACGCTGCTCGCCATGACCCGCATCAGGAGGTTCGAGGCGTGATCGCCGCCCAATCACTGTCCAAGCGCTTCGGCGGCTTCACGGCCCTCGAGGACGTCTCGCTCGAGGTCCCGGACGGCTCGCTGACCGCGCTGCTGGGGCCGAGCGGCTCCGGCAAGTCGACCCTGCTGCGGATCGTCGCCGGGCTGGAGGCGCCGTCGGATGGCCGGGTGCTGATCGGCGGCGCCGACGTGACCGACGTGCCGCCGCAGCGGCGCGGGATCGGCTTCGTCTTCCAGCACTACGCGGCGTTCAAGCACATGAAGGTGCGCGACAACGTGGCGTTCGGCCTGAAGATCCGCCGCCGGCCGCGCGAGGAGGTGCGCGCGCGGGTGGACGCGCTGCTCGAGGTGGTCGGGCTGACCGGCTGGGCGGACCGCTACCCGTCGCAGCTGTCCGGCGGCCAGCGCCAGCGGATGGCGCTCGCCCGCGCACTGGCCGTCGAGCCGAGCGTGCTGCTGCTCGACGAGCCGTTCGGCGCGCTGGACGCCAACGTGCGCCATGAGCTGCGGGAGTGGCTGCGGCGCCTGCACGACGAGGTCCACGTGACGACGGTGATCGTCACGCACGACCAGGAGGAGGCGATGGCCATCGCCGACCGGATCGTGGTGCTCGACCGCGGCCGCGTGCAGCAGGCCGGCGCGCCGCGCGAGGTCTACGAGCGGCCGGCGAACGAGTTCGTCATGGGCTTCCTCGGGCCGGTGTCGCGGCTGGGCGCGACGCTCGTGCGCCCGCACGACCTCGTGCTCTCGCCCGAGCCGGTGGACGGCGGCGTCGAGGCGCAGGTCGCCCGGGTGGTCTACCTCGGCTTCGAGGTGCGGATCGAGCTCGAGGTCGCGCGCGGCGCGCCGCTGTCCGTGCAGCTGACGAAGGCCGAGGCCGACGAGCTCGAGCTCGCCGCGGGCGACATCGTCTACGTGCGCTCCACCGGCGAGCCGGCGTTCAGCGCCTAGTCCACGCCTCGGGGTCCTCGGCCAGCTCGTCGATGCGGGCCGGCAGCTCGCCGGAGGCCAGGTCGGCCAGCGTCACCCGCTCGACCACTTCGCGCAGGTTCTTGCGCAGGGCGATCCACACGCGCTGGAGGGCCAGCGCGGGCCCGGCGTAGGTGACGGACTCCGGCCGCTCCCCCCGCACCGCGGCCAGCGGGCCGTCGACGGCGCGGATGACGTCGGCGACGGTGATCTCCGCGGCCGGCCGCGCCAGCCGGTGGCCACCCTCGGCTCCGCGCTGGCTCTGCACCAGCCCGGCGTGGCGCAGGTCGGAGAGGATGTTCTCCAGGAAGCGCTGCGGGATGCCCTGGGCCGTCGCGATCGCCTCCGCGCGCACGGGCTGGCCGGTGGCCTCGGCGGCGGCCAGCTCGGCGGCCGCGCGCACCGCGTAGTCGGCCTTGGCGGAGACTTTCACCGGCGCATTGTGCCCTATCCGACCAAAGTCCCACGAACCGGCCGACCTCCTCGCACGAATCCCCTGGGCAGAGACTTCGACCTTTAGGAGTGACGATGGCGATGAAGGCAATGGCGGGCGCGCTGCTCGCGAGCGGCGCGCTGCTGGTCGCGGCGTGCGGCGGCAGCGCGCAGACCACCACCAAGGCGCCGGCGAGCCCGTCCGGCGGGCTGAAGATCAGCACCTCCGGCAAGGGGTATCTGACCGACGGCTCCGGCCGCGCGCTGTACCTGTGGGTGGCCGACAAGGGCAGCAAGTCGGTCTGCACGGGCGAGTGCGCCCAGGACTGGCCGCCGCTGACCGCGAAGGGCACGCCGTCCGCGGGCACCGGCGTCAAGGCCGGCGAGCTGGGGACGAGCGCCCGGCCGGGCGGCGGCACGCAGGTGACCTACCACGGTCACCCGCTCTACTACTTCGAGGGCGACAGCGGGCCGGGCACGACCACGGGCCAGGGCAGCCCTCAGTTCGGCGCCAAGTGGTGGCTGGTCGCGCCCAGCGGCGCGGCGATCACGTCGGGCAGCTGAGCTAGAGGCCCGCGCGCAGCGTCCGCAGGCCGGGCGGGCGCCCGACGCCGGCGCACCGGCTCGCGTCGTCGAAGCAGGCGAGCTCGGCGTCGCGGCGCTCGCTCGTCAGCCAGCCGTCGCGCACGAGCGAGTCGAGCCGCTGGGCCACGAGCGCCCGCAGCGCGACGGTGACGTCCGCGGCGCCGACGCCGAGCGGCTGCGCCAGCGCGGCCGCCCAGGCGTCGCGCCGCTGGACCGCTCGCCGGGCGTGCCGCGCGCGGCGCGCCGCGCCGGCCCCCCGCTTGCCCGCCCGCAGCGCCTTCGCGCGCGTCGCCAGGCGCTTGGACCGCGCGCTCAGCCGCGCGGCGCGGCGGGCGCGCCGGTCCGCCCGGCTCGCGCGGTGGGCCGTCTTCATCGCCGCGAGCACGTCCGCGGCGGGCTTGTGCAGCTGCTCGCCGAGCTTGGCGGCGAGCGTCTGCCGGAACGCCCCGGCCTGGTGCGTCTTCGCCGCCGCGAGCTTCGGCGTCGCCGCGCCGGCGCCCGCTCCGGCCGCCACCAGCGCCGCGGCGAGCGCCGCCACGACCAGCGCGGCCGCCACGTTCAAGGGGGTGAGTCGCCTCATGCCCGAATGAACCCCGCGGGGCGCCGGAAGGAGCGCTCAGGCGTTCCAGCGAAGCAGCACGCGGTTCTCGTGCTCGAAGCCGAGCTCGGACAGCGTGGCGGTGCTCAGCGCGAGGCGGCCGCCGAACTGCGCCGGCTGGCCGAGCCAGCGGGCGCCGACGACGCGCAGGATGTGGCCGTGGGCGAACAGCGCGACGTCGCCGTCCGCGGCCAGCGCGCGCTCGAGCACCCGGTCCGCGCGGGCTCCGACCTGCGTGGCCGTCTCGCCGCCGGGCACGCCGTCGTCCCACAGCAGCCAGCCGGGGCGGTCGACGCGGATCTCCGGCGTCGTCAGGCCCTCGTAGCCGCCGTAGTCCCACTCGGCCAGGTCGTCGGTGACCTCGGCGGCGTCGCCGAAGCCGGCCTCGGCGCAGGTGTCGCGGGCCCGCGCGCGCGGCGAGGTCAGCACGAGCGCGAACTCACGGCCGGCGAGCCGCTCGCCGAGCCCCCGCGCCGCCGCGCGGCCCTTCTCGGTCAGCGGGACGTCGGTGCGCGAGGTGTGGCGCCCGGACGCGCTCCACTCCGTCTCCCCGTGCCGGACCAGGACGATCGTCACGACGCGGCACGCTAGCGAAGC
>JAICUS010000362.1 GCA_025935735.1 Solirubrobacteraceae bacterium
AGCAGGCCGTCGAAGCGGGCGTGGACGCCGTCCTGTCGGTCACGCCGTACTACAACAAGCCCAGCCGCCGGGGCATGCTGGCCCACTTCCGCGAGGTGGCGCGCGCCGCCGGCGAGGTGCCGGTGATCCTCTACAACATCCCCGGCCGCACCGCGACCAACATGCCGCCCGACCTGCTGGCCGAGCTGGCGCAGATCGACGGCATCGAGGCGGTCAAGCAGGCCAACTCCGACGAGCTGCAGCCGATCGACGGGCTGGCCGTGCTCGCCGGCAACGACGACATCTACGCCCGCAACCTGGACATGGGCGGCGCCGGCGGCATCTGCGTGGCCTCGCACGTCGTCGGGCGCGAGATGCGCCGCATGTACGACGAGCCGGAGTCCCGCGCGGAGATCGACCCGGGGCTGCGCGAGATCTACGCGGCGATGTTCGTCACCGCCAGCCCGGCGCCGGTGAAGGCCGCGCTGGCCATGCTCGGCCACGACGCCGGCACGGTGCGGCTGCCGATCGTCGAGTGCGACGAGGCCGAGCGCGCCCACGTGCGCGACGCGCTGGCGCGGCACGGCCTGCTGCGGGAGGTCTCCACCGCGTGAGCGGCAAGCTCCGGGTCCTCCCGCTCGGAGGCGTCGGCGAGATCGGCAAGAACCTGACGGTCGTCGAGTACGACGGCCGGATCGTGGTCGTGGACTGCGGGCTGCGGTTCCCGACGGCCGAGATGATGGGCATCGACCTCGTGCTGCCCGACTTCACCTACCTGCGCGAGCGGGTGGACGACATCGAGGCGATCGTCATCACCCACGGCCACGAGGACCACCTGGGCTCGCTGCCCTGGGTGCTGCGCGACCTCGGCCAGGACAAGGTGCCCGTGGTCTACGGCGGCCAGCTCACGGTGGCCATGGCCCGGTCCAAGCTCGACGAGCACAAGCTGCGCGACGTCAACCTCGAGGTGCTGCCGATCGGCGACGTGGCCGACGCCGGGCCGTTCGGGATCGAGCGCGTCCACCTCACGCACTCGATCCCCGACTCCTCCGGCGTGGCGCTGAGGTGCGAGCTGGGGACGATCCTGTTCACCGGCGACTACAAGTTCGACCAGACGCCGGTGGGCGGCGCGCCGGCGGACTTCTCCCGGCTGGCCGAGCTGGGCCGCGAGCGCCTCCTGCTGCTGTGCGGCGACTCCACGAACGCCGACCGGCCGGGCACGTCGGACTCCGAGGCGATCGTCGGGCCGCACCTGGAGCGCGTGTTCGCCCGCTGCGCCGGCCGGATCGTGGTCACCTGCTTCGCCTCCAACATCCATCGCGTCCAGCAGGTCGTCGACGCGGCGGCGGCGCACGACCGCAAGGTCGCGCTGGTCGGGCGCTCGATGCGCAAGAACGTCAACATCGGCCGCTCGCTCGGGCACATCGACATCCCCGAGGGGATGCTCGTCCCCGCGCGGGAGATCGACCAGTGGGCCGACGAGAAGATCGTGGTCATCTCCACCGGCTCGCAGGGCGAGCCTCTGAGCGCGCTGCGCCGCATGGCCTATCGCGACCATCCGCAGGTCGAGCTGCACGAGGGCGACACCGTCGTGTTCTCCGCCACGCCGATCCCGGGCAACGAGCGCTCGGTCAACGAGACGATCGACCGCCTCTACCACGTGGGCGCCAACGTCATCACGGCCCGCGACGCGCCGATCCACGCCTCCGGCCACGGCTACGCGGAGGAGCTCAAGCTGATGCTCAACCTCACGCGGCCGCGCTACTTCACCCCGGTGCACGGGGACTTCAAGCGCATGCTCGAGCACTCGCGGCTGGCCGAGGCGGTGGGCATGCCGCCGGAGAGCATCTTCCGGCTGGAGAACGGCACGCCGCTGGAGATCGACGGCTCCGGCGCCCGCCTGGGCTCGCGCGAGCAGGCCGGGATGATCTTCGTGGACGGCGTGGACATCGGCGACGTGGCCGACGTCGCGCTGCGCGACCGGCGCATGCTGTCGGCCGACGGCATCTTCATCGTCGTGGCCACGGTGTCCGAGCAGGACGGCTCGTCGGTCGTCCCGCCCGAGGTGCTCTCGCGCGGCGTCCCGTTCCTGGACGGCAACGACAAGTTCGTGGAGGAGCTGCGGGAGGCGGTCGAGGACTCGCTCGACCGCGCGGCCGAGCAGCGGATCGTCGAGAGCGACGTGCTGGAGAGCTTCCTGCACGACGATCTGGCGACGTTCATCTATGAGCGGCTGAGGCGCCGTCCCATGGTGCTGCCGGTCGTCGTCGAGGTCTGAGCCCCGTCGCGGCGCTCCCAGCCCGGCCGCAGCGCCAGGGCGATCAGGACGAGCGCCAGGATGCCGGCGCCGGCGACGGCGAACGCGGTGCGGGGGGAAGTGACGGCGGCGATCGCGCCGCCGATCAGGAAGCCGACGCCCGGCAGCGCGGCGCCGATCGACTCCAGCAGACCGGACACGCGCGCCTGGTACTCCGGCGGCGTGACCTTCTGCAGCGCGGTCATCACCGCCACCCATTGCGTGCCGTTGCCGGCGCCGCCCACCACGGACATCGCGCAGGCCAGGACCAGCGTGTTCGCGGCGGACATGCCGAGATAGGCCACGCCGACCGCCGCGCTGGCGACCACGATGAGCCCGAAGCCCGAGCGGCTCTTGAGGGCCAGGAAGAGCAGGCTGCCGAGCACGATGCCGGCACCCCAGGCGCTCAGCAGGATGCCGAAGCCGGCGCTGCTGGTGCCGAGGCTGTCCTTGGCGTAGATCACCTCGATCGGCACGACGAGCGTGAAGCAGATGAGCGCGACCGACTGGCCGGCCATCAACATCCGTACGAGCCGGTGTCCGCGCGCGAACCCGATCCCGGCCCGCAGGCGGGTCAGCCAGCGCTCGTGCTCGGAGTGGTCCAGGACGGGCAGGCGGCGCGACGTGGCGAGCAGGACCGCGATCACCAGGAACGACACGGCGTCGAGGAAGAGGGCCACCGGGAGGCCGAAGGCGGCGATCAGCCCGCCGCCCAGCGCGGCGCCGCCGACCGACGCGACGGCGAAGCCGAAGTTCATGAGCGCGTTTCCTTCACCGATCAGCTCGCGGGGCTGCAGCACGGTGGCCACCGCGCCGCGCGTGAGGCCGCGCCCGGTGATGGCGAGGGTCCCGTCGAGGAAGCCCAGCGCGAGCACCGCGGGCAGCAGGAACCGCCCGTTCTCCGCCAGATAGCCCAACGCGGCGAAAACCAGCGCCTCGAGCGCGTACAGCGCCGGCAGCGCGCGCCGCAGCGGGCGGCGGTCGACGTGGGCGATCAGCCCCGTGGCGAAGAACGCCGGCAGGAACTTCGCGATCAGGAAGAACCCAGCGGTGGGCGCGACGGCGTCCGTGCGGTCGAACACGAGCAGGGCGAGAGCCACGATCCCGACCGCGTCGCCCAGCTCGTTGACCGTGTAGGCCACGAGCAGGCGAGCGAACGGCCGTACCCGGAGCGGCTCCAGTCGCCTCCCGTCCACGCCCCCTCACTTTAGCTGGAGAATCCTGACTGCGGAGCGCCGTCTCGTGCAGATTGCGTCGAGTTCAATTTCGGACGCTGTCGTGCCGATGACCGGAAGGCAGTGGCCCCACGACGCTTGATCCTGTCCTGCCTGGCCACCGTGGTCCTGCTGGCCGCGGGGGCCGCGGCTGTCCTGAGCAGCCGCGCGGACGACTGGACCCCGATTCCGCTCCTCGCGGTGCTGTTCGTGTTCGCCGCGGGCAGCGAGCTGCTCGTGGTCGAGGTCCGCGGCCTGCGGCTGTCCGGCTCGTTCCTGTCGTTCGTACTGGCGATGGCGCTGCTCGGGCCCGCGCCCGCGGCGGCGCTGGCGGTCAGCGCCGCGCTGGTCGACGCCGTCGTGTCGCGCCCGCCGATCGCCGGCGCGCTGGTGAACACCGCCACCTACGCCACCTTCTCCGTGGCCGGCGGCTTCGCCATGAACGCGATCTCGGGCGGCCCCGAGCCGGACTTCACGAACCCGCTGTGGTTCGCGGCGATCGTGTTCTGCATCTTCCTGGTCACCAACACGCTGAACTTCGCCATGGTCGCCGGCGGCCTGCGGTTCGGCTGGGGCGCGCCGGTTTCCACGCTGCTGCGCTCGTTCGTGACCGCGCTGCCCTCGGAGTTCGCCACGGCGCTGCTCACCGCGGGCACCGCGTATTCCTACGGCGAGCTCGGCCTCGGCTCGGTCGGCCTGGCCGCCGTGGTGCTGCTGATCTTCCTCTACATCCTGCGCACCAGCGTGAAGGCGCAGGACCGCGGAGAGGAGCTGGAGGTGCGCACGAAGGAGCTCGCCTCGCTGCAGGTGGGTCTCTTGTCGACGGTGCTGCAGACGCTGTCGATGCGCGACGCCATGACCGCCCGCCACTCCGCCGCGGTCGCGCGCTACTCGCGCGAGGTGGCCAAGATGCTCGGCCTGGACGAGCGCGAGCGGGACCTCATCCACACCGCCGCGCTGCTGCACGACATCGGCAAGTTCATCCTCCCCGATTCCGTGTTGTTCGCCGACCGCAAGCTCACCGACGAGGAATGGGAGCTGATCAAGCTCCACCCCGAGCAAGGGGCAAAGCTCGTCGAGCGCATCGAGGGCTACGGCCCCATCGCCGAGATCGTCATGCACCACCACGAGCGCTACAGCGGCGGCGGCTACCCCTCCGGCATCGCCGGCGGGGAGATCCCGCTCGGCTCGCGGATCATCTCCGCCGCCGACACCTACGACGTCATGACCTCACGCGACTCCTACCGCAAGCCCGTCAGCAGCGAGGCCGCGCTGGCCGAGCTGCGCCGCGTGGCCGGCACCCAGCTCGACCCCCAGGTGGTCGAGGTCTTCGAGCGCATGATCCTCGAGCGCCGCGTCCAGTTCAGCCACACCGACGAAGCCGACTTCGAATCCGAGCTGGCCTTCGAGAAGCGCGTCGCCGACTACGCCCGCCCGCGCATCCCCGTCGCGGCCTGAGACGGGCTGGACACACGTCCGATCCAGAACCGCGGGGTTCTGGCCGTTAACGAGAACGAGCGCCCAGTGGCGCTCGCTCGCAGGGGCTCAGATCTTCCAAGCCATGACCCTTGCTCCTTTCTCCCCAGTGGCGCGGCAACGCCGTTGGCGGGGACGAAGTGGGTGGTCCGTTCGACGGGACCATGATCCACTCTGGACGCAGGTTCCCAAATAGGACATGCGTCCATTTCTCGGCCGAGCGCTTGTCCAACTGGTCACAAGGCTCGGCCGAGGCCTTCAAATCCTCTGGAGTCCGCCGATCACCGGGAAGAACGTGTCGATCCGACGCCCCCTCATGATCTTCCTGGCGAGCGCCGGCCTCGCGTGCGCGGCCGCGGCCGCGGTGGCGCTCGACGACCCGGCGGACTGGCATCCCGGGTCGCTCGTCGGCCTCCTCGTCGTCCTGGCGGTGGGCAGCGAGCTGATGAGCGTCGAGGTCCGGGGACTGCGCCTGTCGGGATCGTTCCTCTCGCTGGTGCTCGCCATGGCGCTGCTGGGCCCGACGCCGGCCGCGGCGATCGGCTTCGGGGCGGCGCTGGCCGACGCCGTCCTCTCCCGCCGCTCGATCGACCGCGTGCTGGTCAACCTCGCCACCTTCGCGACGTTCCCGCTCGTCGGCGGGGTGATGATCCGGGAGCTCGCCGGCGGCGTCGGCCCCGCGGGCGCGGCCGACCCGATGCTGTTCGCCGCGATCGTGCTGTTCACGTTCCTGACGACCAACATCCTCAACTTCGCCCTGGTCGCGGCCGGCACCGCGTTCGGCTATCGCGTGCCCGTGAGCGTGCTCCTGCGCTCCTTCGCCACCGCGCTGCCCTCGGAGTTCGTCACCGGGCTGCTCACCGCGGGCGTGGCCTTCACGTACGGCCAGCTCGGCCCGGGGTCGGTCGGCCTGGGGGCGGTGGTGCTGCTGGTCTTCCTCTACATCCTGCACACGAGCGTGAAGGCGCAGGAGCGCGGCGAGACGCTCTCGCAGCGCACGAAGGAGCTCGCCTCGCTGCAGGTTGGGCTGCTCTCCACGGTGTTGCAGACGCTGTCGATGCGCGACGCCATGACCGCCCGCCACTCCGCCGCGGTGGCCCGCTACTCGCGCGAGGTCGCGACCATGCTGGGCCTGGACGAGCGCGAGCAGGACCTCATCCACACCGCCGCGCTGCTGCACGACATCGGCAAGTTCATCCTGCCCGACTCGGTGTTGTTCGCCGACCGCAAGCTCACCGACGAGGAATGGGAGCTGATCAAGCTGCACCCCGAGCAAGGAGCCAAGCTCGTCGAGCGCATCGAGGGCTACGGCCCCATCGCCGAGATCGTCATGCACCACCACGAGCGCTACAGCGGCGGCGGCTACCCCTCCGGCATCGCCGGCGAGGAGATCCCGCTCGGCT
>JAICUS010000413.1 GCA_025935735.1 Solirubrobacteraceae bacterium
ACTAAGTCGCGGTATACGCGACTGAAGTGACTCAACCGGAATAGTCGGGATTGGCGATCGATCACCCGGCCCGCCCGGCCGCCAGGAGGGACCACCGCCCTACCCAGCCGCAGTTCGCCGGCCCCGGCACGCCGCCGGGTCCTCCACTAGCTCCAGCCGCGCGCGGCCAGCGGCCACTGCTCGTCGTCGACGAAGTAGGCGGCGTGGAGGTTCGCGCACGTGCAGGCGTGGTTCGGGATGACGTGCACGTGGTCGCCGACCGCGAGCGCCGTGGGCTCGGCGGCGAGGCAGATCGCGTGCTCCTCGTAGAGCTGGGCGACCCGCAGCCCGGGGTGGCCGCGGACGATGCCGAAGCCGTCGGCGGCGGTCCGCTCGGCGGCCAGCGCCTTCGAGCCGGCGTCGAGGATGACCCTGTGCTCGTCCGGGCGCCCGACCACGGTGGCCTCGACGGTCAGCGCGCACTCGTCCGGCGTGGCGGAGCCGAGCGCCACCTGGGTAGCGTCCTTGAACACGTAGTTGCCGAAGCGGTACTCGCTCGCCGCGCCGGATCGGTGCGCGTTAGCCAGCGGCGTGGCGCCGGCTGAGAGCACGCCGGGGTCGATGCCGCGGGCGCGCAGCGCCTCCGCCGTCTCGGCCAGCGCGGCGGCCTCGACCGCGGCCACCTCGCCCAGGTCGCCGCCGGCGTAGGCGTGGCCGGCGAAGGTCATGATCCCGCGCAGGCGGTCGGGCGCGTGCTCCAGCGCGCGGGCGGTCGGCTCGCCCGGCGGCGTGCCGAGCCGGCCGGCGCCGCAGTCGACCTCCCAGTAGAAGCCGATCTCGTCCGGGAGGGTGGCGAGCGCGTCGAGGTGGGCCGGCTCCGAGCAGGCGACGGTGACCCGCGCCGAGCGGGTGAGGGCAGCCAGCCGTGTGCGGCGGTCCTCGCCCACGGGCGGGTAGGCGATGAGCACGTCCTCGACGCCGGCGGCGACCATCGCCTCGGCCTCGTGCAGCGTGGCGGCGGTGATCCCGCGGGCGCCCGCGGCGAGCTGGCGGCGCATGATCTCCGGCGACTTGTGCGTCTTGACGTGCGGGCGCAGCGTGGCGCCGAGCGCGCGCACGCGCTCGGCCATGGCGGTCAGGTTGGCGTCCAGCCGGGTGCGGTCCAGGACGAGGCGCGGGGTCGTGCTCACGGTGCGATTCTCGCGTAACGTTGCGCCGTGGACGTGCTCATCGGCCGCGGCGACGAGCGGGACGCCCTCAAGGCGGCGGCCGCGGCCGCCTCGGCGGGGCAGGGCTCGATCGTGCTGCTGGCCGGCGAGGCGGGCGTGGGCAAGACGATGCTCGCCCGCGCCGTGCTGGGCGAATCGGGGCTGGAGCTGCTCGAGGGGTTCGGCGTGCAGGAGGGCGCGTCGGCCTACGGGCCGGTGGTCGAGGTGCTGCGCGAGCTGCGCCGGCGCGGCGCGACGCTGCCCGCGCCGCTGGCCGCGCTGCTGCCGGAGCTCGGTCCGGCGCCGTCCGGCGTCGACCGGGCGACGCTGTTCGAAGCGATCCGCGCGGCGCTGGCCGGCGCCGCCGCCGCCCGCCCGCTGGCGCTGCTGCTCGACGACATGCAGTGGGCCGACGAGGCGACGCTCGGGCTGCTGGGCGCGCTGGCCCGCGCGCTGGCCGCCGCGCCCGTGCTGATCGTGGTCGCCTACCGCAGCGACGACGTGCCCCGCGGGCACCCCATCCGCCGGCTGCGCAGCGAGCTGCGGCGCGACCACCGGCTGCAGGAGCTCGCGCTCGAGCCGTTCGCTGCCGAGGCCACGGCGCGGCTGCTCGCGCAGGTGCTCGGCGCGGCGCCCGCGCCCGGGCTGCGCGACGCGATCCACGACCGCACCGACGGCGTGCCGTTCTTCGTGGCCGAGCTCGGGTACGCGCTGGCCGGCGGCGAGCGCCTGCGGGCCGGCCGAGCGGGCCTCGAGCTGGTCGCGGGCGCCGATCTGCCGCTGCCCGACAGCGTGCGCGACG
The DNA here is from genome assembly GCA_025935735.1 of Solirubrobacteraceae bacterium. Next base: position 1,990 of record JAICUS010000413.1, read on the forward strand.
CCGTGCTGCTGCGCGCGTCCGGGCTCTCGCCGGCCGGCCGCGCGGCGCTCGCCGCGGCCGCCGTCGCCGGCCAGACGTTCGACCCGGAGGCGCTGATGGCCGTGGCCGAGCTGGGCGCCTGGCCGGAGGAGCCGCTGCGGCGCGGGATCTTCGTCGCCGGGCCGGGCGGCCAGCTGGCGTTCCGGCACGCGCTCGTGCGCGACGCGTTCTACGGCGAGATCCCGTGGCTGGACCGCCGGGCGCTGCACCGCCGCGTGGCCGGGCTCCCCGCGCCGGCCCAGGTCGTGGCCGAGCACTGGGCGCAGGCGCACGAGCCGGTCCAGGCGCGGAAGGCCTTCCTCGCGTCGGCCGAGGCCTGCTGCGCGGTGCACGCCTACCGCGACGGCGCCCGCGCGGCGCGGCGGGCGCTCGAGCTGTGGCCCGACGGCGAGGACGAGCCCGGCCGGCTGGCCGCGCTGGAGCGGCTCGGCGGCTGCGCGGAGCTGGCCGGCGAGCTCGGCGAGGCCGTGCGGGCGTGGCGCGAGGTGGTCGACGGGCGGCGCCGGGCGGGCGATGTGGCCGGCGTCGGCGAGGCGTCCCGGCGGCTGGCCGGCGCGCTCGAGGTCCAGGGGCGCTGGGAGGAGGCGCTGGCCGCGCGCGAGGCCGGCGCCGTGGCCTTCGGCGCCGCGGGCGCGCCGGGCGAGGCGGCGGCCGAGCGGCTCGCCGCCGCGGCGCACCTGCGCTCGGCCGCGAGCTTCCGGGCCTCGCTGCAGCTGATCGAGCTCGCCGCGGCCGATGCCCGGGCGGCCGGCCGCGTCGATCTGGTCGCGCGGATCCAGGCCCTTGAAGGCAATGTCCTTGCGCGCATGGGCGACGGCCGGGCCGGGCTGGAGCTCGTGCGCTCGGCGCTGACCACGGCGCTGGACGCCAACCTCGTCGCCCCGGCGGCCGAGATCTACCAGCGGCTCGCGGACTCCTTGGAGCACGGCGGCGAGTACGCCGCGGCGCGGGCGACCTACGACGACGCGGTCGCGTTCTGCAACGCCAGCGACGTCGAGCCGACCGCGCAGCTCTGCCTCGCCTGCCTCGCCGTCGTGCTGCGCCACACCGGCGACTGGGAGCACGCCGTCCGGGTCTGTCAGGAGGTGCTGGCCTCGCCGGCGTCGATCGTCCACGCGCGGGCGGCGGCCTCGGTCACGCTGGGGTCGATCCACGCGCTGCGCGGCGAGCTGGGGCCGGCGCGGGCGCTGCTGCTGGAGGCGGCCACGCTCGGGGCGGGGATCGAGCTGCTGGCCGTGGAGATCTTCTCCGCCTGGGGGCTGGCGCTGCTCGACGACGTGCAGGACGACCGCTCGCGCGCGGCGGAGCGCTGCCATGGGCTGCTCGAGCGCTGGGAGCGGACCGAGGAGCGCCACTACACGATCTCTCCGCTGCGCTGGGCGAGCTCGCTGCTGGCCGAGTCCGGCGACGCCGCCGGCGCCCGGGCGTGCGCGGCGGCGCTGGCGCAGATCGCCGCCGACGCCGGCCAGCCCGAGGCGGTGTCGGCGCTCTCGCACGCACTCGGCGAGGTCGCGCTGCTGGACGGTCAGGCCGACCAGGCCGTCGTCCAGTTCGAGCGGGCGATCGAGCTGGTCCCGGGCGTGCCGCTCGACCGGATGGAGTCCGAGCGGCGGTCGGCCTCGGCGCTGCTGATGGCCGGGCGGCGCGAGGAGGCGATCGAGCGGCTGCTGAGCGCCTACCGCCTGGGGCGCCGGCTGCGGGCGCGGCCGTACGTGCAGCGGCTGGGCGCGAGCCTGGCCGGGCTGGGCGAGCACGCCGACCGGCGGCTGAGCCGCCGCCAGGCCGAGCAGCTGGGCTCCGAGGGGCTGACGCGGCGCGAGGTGGGCGTGGTCCAGCTCTTGGCGGTCGGCCGGACGAACCGCGAGATCGCCTCCGAGCTCTTCCTCAGCACGCGCACGGTCGACGCCCACGTGCGCAACATCCTGCGCAAGCTCGACTGCCGGTCGCGCGCCGACGCGGCCCGGCGGGCGTCGGAGCTCGGCCTGCTCGCGCCTCGGTAGGTGGGACGGCGAAAGATCGGCAATACCGCCGATGCTGTCGGTGGGCGTCCTCCGTAGGTTCGCCGGCATGGCATACGAAGAGCTCAAGCAGAAGCAGAGCGTCATGTGGGGCACCGGCCCCTACCAGCGGATCACCGACACGCTGACCGACATCCACGAGCGGATCATCGAGCGTCTGTCGCCCTCGCCGGGCCGCGCCTGGCTCGACCTCGCCTGCGGCACCGGCGCGGTGGCCGAGCGCGCGGCGTCGGCGGGCGCCCCGGTGGTGGGGATCGACCTCGCGCCGGCGCTGATCGAGACGGCGCGCGAGCGGGCGGCCGCGCACGGGCTCGACATCGACTACCGCGTGGGCGACTGTGAGGCGCTCGACGTGCCGGACGCGAGCTTCGACGTGGCGTCGTCGTGCGTCGGGGTCATGTTCGCCCCCGACCACGCGGCCACGGCGTCCGAGCTCGCGCGGGTGATCCGCCCGGGCGGCCGCATCGCTCTGGCGGCCTGGACCCCCACCGGCGGCATCGGCGACCTGTTCCGCCTGATGGCGCCCTTCCAGCCGGCCCCGCCGCCGAGCAGCCCGTTCGACTGGGGCGACGAGGGCAAGGTCACCGCGCGGCTGGGCGACGCGTTCGACCTGACCCTCGAGCGCCACATCTCCCCGTTCCACACGCCGTCCGGCGAGTCCTACTGGGACCTCTTCGTGTCGAGCTACGGCCCGGCCAAGACCCTCGCCGAGCGCCTCGGCGAGCGCCGCGAGGAGCTGCACTGGGCGTGGGTGGACTTCTTCGAGACCAACCACCGCACCAACGGCGAGATCTCCCATCCCCGCGAGTACCTGCTCGTCACGGGAACGCGGCGGTGACCAGCCGCCGCCCGCGGTCGCGGCGGCGGCGGCGGCGCGTGCCACCGCGGCGCTGCCGGCCGGGGCGGCCTGCCTGAACCGTTGCGGGGCGCCGGCGAACTGCGGCTGGGTAGGGAAGCGAGGGGTTCGGCCGCGGTGCGCGATGATCGTTTCTCCTGCGCCCGCGGCGAGGTGGGGCTGGTTAGTCGCTCCATACGCGACTAACCAGCCCCACGTGTTTCCGGTGTGTGACATTCCCGGTCGGCCGTGATCGTTTGGTCAACCAGGACGATTGTTCTTGACCGGCCGTCGGGCTGACCACCGCCCTACCCAGCCGCAGTTCGCCGGCCCCGGCACGCCGCCCGCGATCCGGTTAGGGTCGGCACGACGCCACCCGATGACCACCTCGCTGGACGACTACTGCCCCGCCTGCGGATACCGCAAGACTCCGGGCGCGGAGTCGTGCCCGGACTGCGGCGCGCGGTTCGCCCCGGCTGCTCCCGAGCCCCCGCCGGCGCCGCCTCGCGCCACAGCCGCGGGCCCGGCCGCCGCGCCGCCCCCTCCGCCTCCCTCAGAGCCCGCTTCGTCCCGGACACCGGCCCCGCCCGCCGCGGCCGCGCCGCCCCCTCCGCCTCCCTCGGTGCCCGCTTCATCCCGGCCCGCGGAGTCGCCGCCGCCACCCTCGGTGCCCGCTTCATCCCGGCCCGCGGAGTCGCCGCCGCC
>JAICUS010000084.1 GCA_025935735.1 Solirubrobacteraceae bacterium
GAGCCGGCCAAGTACGGCGAGGCCGGCGGCATCGAGGAGGTCGCGCGCGCGGTCGGCCGTCACGGCGTCCGGGTGTGCACCGTGCTGGGCAACATCGGCGACCCCGACGCCGTCGCCAAGATGGCGCACAAGATTGCGAACGATCTCGGGAACGTTGACATTCTCGTGAACTGTGCCGGCGGCGACATCGGCGCCACGGGCACCAAGCCGGACCCCAACAACGCGCTCGACGTCGCGCTCGAGGACATCCAGGCCGAGACGCAGAACAACCTGATCGGCACGATGCTGGTCACCCAGGCGTTCGTGCGCCCGATGCGCGACCGGCGCAGCGGCTGCGTCGTGAACATCGCCTCGGCGGCGGCGCACCGGGGCCACACCAACGAGGCCATCTACTCGACGCTGAAGGCCGCGGTGGTCCACTACACCCGCTGCCTGGCCGACGAGCTGCGACCGTACGGCGTGCGCGTGAACGCCGTCAGCCCCGGGCCGACCAAGACCGCGCGCTTCCAGGCGACGCGGGTGACCGACCCGGAGAAGATGCGGGTCGACGGCTCGCTGGACCGCTACGCCGAGCCCGAGGAGATCGCGGACGCGGTCGCGTTCCTCGTCGGCCCGCAGGCGCGCTTCGTCAACGGCCAGGTCCTGCGCGTGGACGGCGGCATGACCCTGTTCCCGGGCTGATGGCCGCCTCGCTCTTCGACCTGACCGGCCGCCGCGCGCTGGTCACGGGCTCCTCGCAGGGCATCGGGCTCGCGCTGGCCCGCGGGCTGGCCGAGGCCGGCGCGTCGGTGCTGCTCAACGGCCGCGACCCGGACAAGCTCGCCGCCGCGGCCGCGCAGATCCCGGGCGCCGCGCAGCTGCCGTTCGACGTCACCGACCACGCCGCGACCGTGCAGGCGATCGACGCCGCGGAGGCCGACGGTCCCGTCGACATTCTTGTCAACAATGCCGGCCTCCAGCACCGCGCCCCGCTCGACGAGTTCCCGCCGGACGCGTTCGCCCGCCTGCTGGAGACGAACATCACCGGCGTCTTCAACGTCGCCCAGGCCTGCGCCCGCCACATGATCCCCCGCGGCCGCGGCAAGATCGTCAACATCACCTCGGTCAACGCGCTGGTCGCCCGCGCGACGATCGCGCCCTACACCGCCACCAAGGGCGCCGTGGCCAACCTGACCAAGGGCATGGCGACCGACTGGGCCCGCCACGGCCTCAACTGCAACGCGATCGGCCCGGGCTACATGAAGACCCCGCTCAACGAGGCGCTCTCGTCCGACCCGGCGTTCAACGAGTGGCTGGAGCGCCGCACCCCGGCGGGCCGCTGGGGTGCGCCGGAGGAGCTGGTCGGCGCGTGCGTGTTCCTGGCCTCCGACGCCGCGTCGTTCGTCAACGGCCACGTGATCTACGTCGACGGCGGCCTCACCGCGGCGCTCTGACCGGATGATCGGCCGGATCTCGTCGCCGCGGTTCGTGGGCCGCCAGGAGGAGCTCGACGCGCTCGAGCGCTTTGTGGCGCGCGCCGCCGCGGGCAGCGGCGGCGGGATGGTCGTGGCGGGCGAGGCGGGGATCGGCAAGAGCCGCCTCGTGTCCGAGCTGGAGGAGCGGGCCCGCGGCCGTGCGCGGGTGCTCATCGGCGAGTGCGTCGAGCTCGGCGACGGCGAGCTCGCGTTCTCGCCGGTCATCGCCGCCCTGCGCGAGGTGATGGAGGACGCGGCCGCGCTGGAGAGCTTGAGCGATCCGTTGCGCGCGGCGCTCGCGGCGCTCTGGCCGAGCGCGGGGGGTGTCGCGGCGGCCGGCGGCCGCGAGCCGCTGTTCGAGGCCGTGCACCGCGTGCTCGCGCGGGTCGCGCAGGCGCGGCCCGTGCTGCTGATCGTCGAGGACGTGCACTGGATCGACGCCTCGTCGCGCGACCTGCTCGCGTTCCTGGTGCGCAACGCGCGGCACGACCGGATCGCCGTGGTGGTCAGCTACCGCCCGGATGAGCTGCACCGCGGTCATCCGGTGCGGCCGTTCCTGGCGGAGCTGGAGCGCTCCGGGGGCGCCGAGCGGGTCGAGCTCCAGCCCTTCGATCGGTCCGAGGCGGCCGAGCAGCTCGGGGCGATCGCGGGCCGAGCCGCCAGCGAGACCGTGATCGATCGGATCTTCGCCCGCAGCGAGGGCAACCCGTTCTTCGCCGAGGAGCTGCTGGCGAGCGCGGACGCCGGCGACGAGCTTCCGGGCTCGCTGCGGGAGGCGCTCCTGCTGCGAGTCGAGCGGCTGTCGCCACGCACTCGCGAGGTGCTGTGCGGCGCGGCGGTCGCCGGCCGCGCGGTCGACCATCGCCTGCTCGCCGCGGTGGCCGGCCTGCCGGAGCCCGAGCTGCTCGCCGCGCTGCGAGAGGCGACCGATCAGCACATGCTGGCGCCGAGCGGCGTCGGCGTCGCCTACGTGTTCCGCCACGCGCTGCTGCGGGAGGCGATCTACGACGACACGCTCGTGGGCGAGCGGCTGCGCCTGCATCGCGCGATCGCCGAGACGCTCACCTCCCATCCCGAGTACGCCGGCTCCGTCTCGGCGGCCGCGCTCGCGCACCACTGGCTGGCGGCGGGAGACGACCGCGCGGCGCTCCCGGCCCTGCTCGACGCGGCCGCCGAGGCCGAGTCGATGCACGCGTACGGCGAGGGGCTGGCGCATCTCGATCGTGCGCTCACCCTCTGCGAGCGAGTCGAGCCGGCCGGCTGCGACCGGATCGGTCTGTGGCTGCGGGCGTCGCAGCTCGCCGGCTGGGCGGGTGACGCCGACCGGGCGCTGGCGCTGGCCGAGCGCGCCCGAGCTCAACTCGACGCGGACGCCGAGCCGCTGCGGGCCGCGCTCGCCGAGACGCGGATCGGGCACGCGATGCACCACGCCGGGCGGAGCGCCGACGCCGTGGAGCACCTGACCGCCGCTCGGCGGCTGGTGCCGCGGGACCCGCCGTCGCTCGCCTACGCGGAGGCGCTGGCGGCCGAAGCGCGCGCGCTCATGCTGGCCGGCGACACGCAGGCGGCCAGTGAGCGGATGGACGAGGCGGAGCCGCTCGCGGAGCGTCTCGGCGCGCGCCGGGTGCAGGCCGGCCTGCTGGCCACCGCGGCCTGCGTGTACGGCGAGCTCGGCCCGCGCGAGCGATCGATCGCGGCCGGCAGGAAGGCGCTGCGCATCGCCGAGGAGATCGGGTCGGCCGAGGAGATGGCCCGCGCTTACATCAACGGCAGCCAGGCGCTGGACGATGCGGGGCGGATCGCGGAAGCCCTGGCGGTGGGCATCGAGGGAGTCGCTGCCATGGAACGGCTCGGGATGGGTCGCGCCGTCGGCGACCACCTGCGGGAGCAGGCGGGCTGGCGGTTGCAGCGGCTGGGGCGCCTCGCGGACGCCGAGCGCATGCTCGAGCCGGCGCTCGAGAACGCCGCGAACCGGTTCAGTCTCGCCGCGGCGAGCTGCTTCGCGGGCCGCGTCGCACTCGAGCGGGGCCGGCTGGATGTGGCGGAGCGCCGGTTGGAGCGTGCCTGGGAGCTCATGCAGCGTTCGGGCCGCTTCCAGCTGCTCGGGCCGGCGATGGCGGCACGCGTGCTGTTGGCGCTGCGGCGCCGCGATCTCGGGCGGGCGCGAGAGCTCGCGCAGGACGGCCTGCGGCGCCTCGCGGGGATCCAGGGCGATTTGCTCTACACCGCCGAGTGCTACTGGCTCTCAGCGCGCGTCGAGGCCGAGCTGGCGGAGCGCGCCCGCATGCTCGGCGACGCGATCGCGGTCCAGCGCTGCGAGGAGGCCATGGTCGCGGCGCTGAGCCAGCTCGACTACGCGCTCGGCCGCCTGCCGGGCGACGACCCGCCGCCCGAGTCGCTGGCGTTCCGGGCGATGCTGCTCGCGGAGCTGTCCCGCACGCGCGGCGAGCGCGCACCGGAGCCGTGGCGGGCCGCCGCCGAGCGCTTTCGCGCCATCGGCGCGGTGTACACGGCGGCGCAGGCGGAGCTGCGGGCGGTCGAGGCGCTGGTGCTGTCCGGCGGTCGCCCGGCCGAAGTCGCGCGAGCGCTCAGGGCGGTACACACGGTGGCGTTCGCGGTCGGCTCGCCGCCGTTCATGGACGAGGTGCTCTCCATGGGCCGCCGGACCGGTATCCGGCTGGGGACCGACGGGCCGGAGATCGATGCCGTGACGGATCTCGGGCTCACCAGCCGGGAGCTCGAGGTGCTGCGCCTGCTGGCCGACGGCCGGACCAACCGCCAGATCGGCGAGGAGCTGTTCATCACCGCCAAGACGGCCAGCGTCCACGTCTCGCGGATCCTGACCAAGCTCGGGGCGGCGAACCGCGCCGAGGCCGTCGCCGCCGCCCACCGCCTGCACCTCGCGCGGCTTCCGGGGCCCCGGCCTAAGCCGACGATTGGGCCTTTTCCCGATGTGCGCCCGGGGGCTTAGCCGTAGCTTGGCGGCCACCTGAAGTCCCACCCCAACGGAGGAGCACATCATGCCGCTCATCAACGTCAAGGTCATCGAGGACGTCTTCACGCCCGACCAGAAGGAACAGATCGTCGAGCGCCTCACCGACGCCATGGTGTCGATCGAGGGCGAGAACATGCGCGGCGTGACCTGGGTCGTCGTCGAGGACGTCAAGAGCGGCGACTGGGGCATCGGCGGCAAGGCGCTGAGCACCGAAGACGTCAAGGCGCTGGCCGCCGGCGCGGTCCCGCGCTAGTCGTCGCGCCGGACCAGGGACCCGCGCGCCGCCGCCGCGCGGGCCCAGCCGAGCCTCTCGGCCATCAGGGCCTCGGGATCGACGCCCATGACGAGCGCGTGCCCGTGGCCGCGATACGTCCCCGAACCGCCTGCTCCGGGGCGTGCTGTACTTCCGCGCGATGGGGGTTCTCGACGAGAAGGTCGCGATCGTCACCGGGGCCGGCGGCGGGATCGGCCGCGCGATCACGCTCGCCTATCTGCACGAAGGCGCGGCCGTGGTGGCGACCGACATCGACGAGGCCGGCCTGCGCCACACGGCCGCCGGGGCCGAGGACCCGGGGCGGCTGCGGCTGGTGCCGGCCGACGTGTCCGTCCCGGCGCAGGTGGAGCGGCTGGTGGCCGAGGCCGAGACGCACTTCGGGCGCCTGACCACGCTGTGCAACAACGCGGCCGTGTCGATCCCGGGGACGGTGCTCGACACGCTCGTGGAGGACTTCGACCGGGTGTATGAGGTCAACGTCCGCGGCGCGTTCCTGGGCTGCAAGTACGCGATCCCCGCGATGCGCCGGGCCGGCGGCGGCTCGATCGTCAACGTCGGCTCGATCAACAGCTTCATCGCCGAGCGCTTCCTCGTGTCCTACTGCGCGAGCAAGGGCGCGCTGCTGATGCTGACCAAGGCGGTCGCGCTCGACCACGCGCCCGAGGGCATCCGCTGCAACATCGTCTGCCCCGGCTACGTGGACACGCCGCTCAACCTCGCCCACTCCGAGCGCTTCGGCGGGGCGCAGGCGGTGGAGGAGCAGCTGCCGCGCTGGCAGCCGATCGGCCGCTACGGGCGCGGATCGGAGATCGCCGCGGTGGCGACGTTCCTGGCCTCCGACCAGGCGAGCTTCGTCACGGGCACCTCGGTCAACGCCGACGGCGGGATGACGGCCGGCGTGTACGGGACGCCGGCGGACGCCGCCGGATGACGCGGCTGGCGGAGCTGCTCGACGAGGCCGACGACCTCGTCGCGGTCGAGCACCTCCCCGACCCCGACGCCGAGGTGCGCCGGATCGTCGTGCACGGCGCCGCGGGGCCGGGGGACGCGCTGATCGGGATCGGCGTCGACGTCGCGGACGGCGTCGGCCCGCTGCTCGGCGACGGGATCGTGGCGCTCGTCGTCGCCTGGCCCGAGCCGCTCGGGTCCGACGCCCTCGGCGCCGCCCGCCGGGCCGGCTGCGCCCTGCTGCGGGTGGCGGGCGAGCCCGAGTGGCCGCAGCTGCTGGCCCGCTGGAGCGCGGCCGAGGCGCTCCCACGGCGCGACCCGGTCGGCCCGGACCTGTCCGCGCTCGCGGACGCGGCGGCGGCGATCGCCGGCGGCGCGGTCGTCGTGCTCGACGCGCACCTGCAGGTGCTGGCCTACGGCGGCGACCGCGAGCAGGCCGACGCGGCCTGGGTCGACACGGTCCTGGCCCGCCGGCTCCCCGCCTGGCTGGCTGAGCGCTGGAGCGCCGACGGCACGCTGGGCCGGGTGGCCGGCGCGCGCGCGCCGCTGCTCGCCGACCCGCCGGCGCCGGGGATGCTGCCGCGCCTCGCCTGCCCGATCCGGGCGGGCGGCCGGACGCTCGGCTCGCTGTGGGCGGCGGTGGCCGCACCGCCCGCCCGCCCCCACGCCGAGATCTTCGCCCGCTGCGCCGAGGCGGCGGCCGGCCACCTCGCGCGGCTGCTGGCCGACGCCGACCGCGCCCGCCGGGTGGAGAACGAGCAGATCGCGGCGATCATCCACGGCGGCGCGGGCGTGGAGCGCGCGGCCGCGGAGCTCGGGCTGCGCAGCGGCCCGTTCCGCGTGGTCGCCCTGAGCGTGCGCGCCGCCGGCGGTCCGGACCGGCTGCGGCTGCTCGGCCGGCTGCGGGCGCGGTTGGAGGCCGCCTACGCCGGCGCCGTGCCCGGCCGGGTCACGGTCGGCGAGCTGCGGGGGACGCTGTTCGTCGTGCTCGGCGGCACCGGGCGCCCGCTGCCCCCCGAGGCGGCCGGCGCCTGGCTGCGCGGCGTGGCCACCGGCGACAGCGAGCTCCAGGGAGCGGCGATCGCCGGCCTGGGCGGGGCGGTGCAGGACATCGGCGACGTGCCGCGCTCGCGCGCCGAGGCCGAGCGCGCGCTGGCCGTGCTGCGCTCCGGCGGGCCCACGGGCACGCTCGCGCTCTACGCGGACGTGTGGCCGCGGGCCCTGCTCGACTACCTGCGCAGCTCCGCGCTGCCGCCGGAGCTGCTCGTCTCCGAGCCGCTGCGCCGGCTCATCGAGCACGACGCGCAGCACCACACGCAGTACGAGCAGACGCTCGCCGCCTATTACGACGCACTGGGCGACGCGCCCCGCGCGGCCCGCGCCCTGCACGTGCACACCAACACCGTGCGCTACCGGCTGCGGCGGATCGCCGAGCTGTGCGACACCAACTTCGACGAGCCCGGCGTGCGCACCGCGCTCTCGCTGCAGCTCGCGCTGCGCGGTGCGAGGTTGGCCAGAACACCAAGCCTGCCCGGCACCAGAGATTCGCAGCCCTAGGCGGCCCACCGGCCGCTCGTCGGTACTGAGCGCCAAGCGAACCCACCGGATTTTGTCCGCTCGCACATCGTCAGGCGGCCGGTCCGGTGGGATGATCCGCCCGAGGGTTCCGTAACGAGGAGGAGTCGCATGGAGAGTCACGCCGCGAGCGCCGGCGTCCCCGCGCCCGAGGACGCAGGGTCCCTGTTCGTTCGCCAGTCGTCGGGCCTGGTGCGGGCGTTCCGGCCCTTCGACGCCTTCTGCTACGCGATCTACGCCGACAGCATCATCGCCGCGGCGGCGCTGAGCTATCAGGTCGGCTGGCCATTCAACCGGGCCAACATCCCGCTCGGCATCGTCATCACCTGCCTGGCGTTCATGCCGACGTTCGCCGTGTACTCGATGCTCATGCACCTCATGCCGCGCGCGGGCGGCGACTACGTGTGGCAGTCGCGCTCGCTCGGCGGCTTCTGGGGCTACATCCTGATCTTCGGGCCGCTGATGATCGGCCCGTGGTTCTTCATGGCCGGCAACGTGCTGCCGGGGGCGACGCTGGCCACCGCCCCGTTGTTCGTGTCACTCGGCGGCGTGCTGGGAGCCGAGTGGCCGGTGCACTTCGCCAACTGGCTGGTGACCAAGGACGGGCAGTTCGCCTTCTATTGCTTCTACATCTGCTTCGCGTTCGTGGTGGTGGCGCTGGGGATGCGCTTCTACGCCCGCTTCCAGCGCTGGTCGTTCTACATCGGCTGCGCCGGGATCGTCACCTACATGATCATCCTGCTCACCACGTCGCACGGTGAGTTCGTGTCGTCGTTCAACCACTTCATGGCGAACACGTTCCACTACGGCAACGGCAACGCGTACCAGCACATCATCGACCAGGCGACCAAGAACGGCTATCACCCGGTGGGGGCCGGCGACTGGTCGTGGAAGCACACGATCCTGATCGGCCCGGTGCTGGCCTACACGTTCCTGTTCGTGGCCTGGTCGGGGAACCTGGCCGGCGAGATCTCCGGCATGGGCCAGTACAAGCGCTCGCTGCGCACGATCCTCGGCGCCAACACGTTCGCCATGGTGGTGTGCGCGATCTTCATGCTCGCGGTCATCTCCACGGTCTCCAACCAGTTCTTCACCAGCTCGAACTTCGTCGGCTCCGCGCTGGGCAACGGCGACGTGCCCGTCACCCCGGTCTACTCGATCTTCATCATGTCGATGGTCTCGAGCCCCTGGCTGTGGTTGTGGATCATGATCACGTTCAGCGCCTGGTTCTGGATCTGGCCGACCAACAACTTCGTCGGCTCGACCCGGTTCCAGTTCGCCATGGCCTATGACCGGATGCTGCCGAGCAAGCTCACCACCGTGGTCGGCCGTACCGGCACCCCGATCTACGCGCTCGCGCTGTCCTGGGTCGGCTCGCTGATCTTCGGGATCCTGTTCTGGTACACGAGCTTCTCCAAGCTCACGCTCGACCTGCCGCTGTTCGCGGCGATCGCCTTCGGCGGCTCCACGCTGGCCGGCGGTCTGATGCCGTTCCGGGCCTCCACCAAGCGCATCTATCAGGGCTCGGTGCTGTCGAAGTACCACGTCGGCCCGCTGCCGCTGATCACGTTCCTGTCGGCGCTCGGGCTCCTCTACTTCGTGTTCATGATCTACCTTTACGCGACCGACTCGCGCTACGGGGTGAACTCGAAGACCGGCCTGTGGTTCGTGATCGGCCTGTTCGCGCTGGCCATCGTGTTCTACTACGGCTTCAAGGGGCTGCGCCGGCGGCAGGGCATGGACGTGTCGCGTACGTACCGGGAGATCCCGTCGGACTGATGCCGCGGATCTTCTTCACCACGGACATCCACGGCTCCGACGTGTGCTGGCGCAAGTTCGTCAACGCGGGCAAGTTCTATGACGCCGACGTGCTGGTGCTCGGCGGCGACATCGCCGGCAAGGGGACGCTGCTGATCGAGGAGCGCGACGGCGGCTGGCACGCCAGCCGCGGCGGCCGCGGCTTCCGGGCGGACACGCGCGAGGAGCTCGAGGACCTCCTCGCCCGCACCCGGGACGCGGGCTTCTACCCCTACGTGGCAGCGCCCGAGGAGGCCGAGCGCTTCCGCGCCTCCGCCGAGGAGCGCGACGCGGTGTTCGAGCGGCTCGTGCGCGAGACGATGGCGCGCTGGGTCGCGCTGGCCGACGAGCGGCTTTCCGGCACCGGCCGGACGGTCGTCGTCACCTCCGGCAACGACGACCCGTTCTTCCTGGACAGCGCCTTCACCGGGTCGGCCGTGGTCGAGCAGGCCGAGGGCCGCGTCGTGGACCTCGACGGCCACGAGATGGTCAACCTCGGCTGGACGAACCCCACGCCCTGGCACACGCATCGCGAGGTGCCCGAGGACGAGCTGCTGAAGATGATCGCCGAGCAGGCCGACGGGGTGCGCGACCCGCAGAAGGCGATCTTCAACCTGCACGCGCCGCCGTACAACTCGGGCCTGGACATCGCGGCCGATCTCGACGCGGAGCTGCGGCCCAAGGAGGGCGGCGCGGCCAAGGTCCCCGTCGGCAGCCAGGCGGTGCGGGCGGCGATCGAGCGCTACCAGCCGCTGCTCGGCCTGCACGGCCACATCCACGAGTCCCGCGGCGCGAGCAAGATCGGCCGCACGCTGTGCCTGAACCCGGGCTCGGTCTACGGCGAGGGCGTGCTCACGGCCGCGCTCGTCGAGCTGCGCAAGGGCAAGGTCAAGGGCTATCAACTGATCGAGGGCTGAGAACCATGGGACGGCTCGAATCCAAGGTGGCGATCGTGACCGGCGCGGCCGGCGGGATCGGGCGCGCGATGGTCAAGGCGCTCGCTCGCGAGGGCGCCGCGGTGGTCGCGGCCGACGTCGACGAGGCGCGGCTGGCCGAGACCGCGCGCGAGGCCGAGGGCGACGTGGCCACGCGGCCGGCGGACGTCAGCCGCTCGGCCGACGTGAAGGCGCTGGTCGAGCTCGCGCTGGAGCGCCACGGGAAGCTGACCACGATCTGCAACAACGCGGCGATCAGCATCCCCGGCACCGTCGTGGAGATCGACGAGGACGACTTCTCGCGCACCCTCGACGTCAACCTGCGGGGTGTCTTCCTCGGCTGCCGGCATGCGATCCCGGCGATGCTCGACAACGGCGGTGGCTCGATCATCAACACCGGCTCGGTCAACAGCCTGGTCGCCGAGCCCTACCTGTCGGCCTACTGCGCGAGCAAGGGCGGCGTGCTGATGCTGACGAAGGCCATCGCGCTCGACTACGCTCGCCAGGGAGTGCGCTGCAACTGCATCTGCCCCGGCTGGGTCGACACGCCGATCAACTATCCGCATGCGGAGCGCATGGGCGGGCTCGACGAAGTGCTCGCCACCCTGCCCGAATGGCAGCCCGTGGGCCGCCAGGGCGAGCCGGAGGAGATCGCGGCCGCGGCCGTGTACCTGGCCTCCGACGAGTCCGCGTTCATGACCGGCAGCGCGTTCGTCATCGACGGAGGCATGACGGCGCACTAGGTGTCCGCCACCGAGCTCCCCGACATCGCCTCCCGGCTCGTGGCCGAGGCGGCCGATCGCGGTGTCGCGCTGCGGCTGCTGGGCGGCCTGGCCGTGTGGCACCGCGCGTCCTCGCCGGCCCGCGCCGCGCTCGGGCGGGCGTACCCCGACCTCGACCTGGCGGGACGCCGCCGGCAGGCGAAGCCGGTGCGGCAGTTGCTCGAGGCCGCGGGCTTCGCGCCGGACCAGGTGTTCAACGCCGTGCAGGGCTCCGAGCGGCTGCTCTACCACGCGCCGGGGGCGGGCTGGCACATCGACGTGTTCCTCGACCGGTTCGCCATGTCGCACACGCTCGACCTGAGCGACCGCCTCGAAGTCGAGGCGCTCACGCTGCCCGGCGCCGAGCTGCTGCTCACCAAGCTCCAAGTGGCCGAGGTCAACCGCAAGGACCTCGGCGACAGCGCGATGCTGCTGTGGGACCACGAGCTGGCCTCCGCCGACGGCGACGGGCGTATCAACGTGGAGCGCGTGGCCGAGCTGTGTGGCGAGGACTGGGGCCTGTTCACGACCGTCATGGACAACCTCGATCGGCTGGTCGAGCAGCTCGACGATCTGGTCGGAGAGGCGGCCGACCGCGAGCGGATCGCGGCGCGCGCGGCCGAGCTGCGCGCGCGTCTCGAGACGGCGCCGAAGTCGCGCCGCTGGCGCATGCGCGCGTCCGTCGGGCGGCGCAAGCGCTGGTATGAGACGCCGGAGGAGCGCTAGCCGGGGAAGTGGCGGGCCATGCTCGCCCGCAGGAAGCGAGCGCTGCGGCGCAGGTTGTCCATCCCGATCTCGATGGTCGGGCCCTCGCCGTCCTCGATGCTCACCCAGCCGTCGAAGCAAGCGCGCGCGAGCGTGGAGAAGATCCGGTCGTAGTCGTTGGAGCCCTCGCCGATGACGCCGTGCTCGAGCGTGCCGTCGACGAGCCGGCGGTCGGACGCGTGCATGGTCGCGACCCGCGGGGCCACCCGCTCCAGCAGCGCGTACTGGTCCTCGCCGGCGACCACCGCGTTCGACGGGTCGAACTGCGCGCGCAGCCACGGGGAGTCGACCGCGTCGAGGATCGCCTCATAGCGGCGGGAGCTCTGGGCGAACTCCGGGTGCTGCCAGAGCGAGTCCTTGTAGTGGTTCTCCAGGCACATGACGACGCCCTCGGCCTCGGCGGCGGGAACCAGCTCCCACAGGCACTCCACGACCCAGCGCGTCGCCTCCGCCTCGTCCAGGCCCGGCCGGTTCTGGCCCGACAGCACGCGGCAGTGGCCGCCGCCGAGCTCGGCGGTCGCCTTGAGCATCTCGCGCGTGCGCGCGACCTCGCGGCGCCGCGCGTCCGCGTCCGGCTGGGTGAAGTCCGGCGAGTGGCACAGCATCGGCACCGCGAGCCCCTGGCGCTCGGCCTCCGCCCGCACCCGCGCGAGGTACCGCGCCTCGACAGACTCCAGGAACAGCGGATAGAGCTCGACGCCGTCGACGTCCAGGCCGCCGGCCAGCTCGATCCAGTCGAAGACCGACATCCGGCGCTCGACGAGCGCGGCGAAGAACCCCTTGGGGAACGCGGCGAGGCGCGGCAACCTAGTGGCGCACCCGCACCACTAGCGCTGCCGGCTCCCGCGCCCGTAGAGCAGCAGGATCAGCAGGATCGTGACCCCGTAGACGATGTTGCGCCCGTACTCGGGCATGTTCTCGGCCTGCAGCACGCTGATCAGCGCCACCAGCGTGATCGAGCCCGCGACCGCGCCGAGGTAGTGCCCGCGGCCGCCGAGGATCGACACGCCGCCGATCACCACCGCCGTGATCGACTGGAACAGGAAGGGGTCCCCCATCCCCAGCGCCGGCTGGCCGCCGTAGCCGACGAGGACGATGCCGGCCACCGCCGCCATCAGCCCGCTGAGCATGTAGAGCGCGACCGTCACCATCCGCACGTTCACCGCCGCCAGGAACGCGGCGCGCGGGTTGTTGCCGATGACGTACACGCGTCTCCCGAACGTGGTCGCCGACAGCGCGAAGGTGACCAGCAGGATCACCCCGAGCCACAGGAACAGGTCGGCGGGGATGCCCAGCACGTGCCCGCGGACGGCCGAGCGCACGACGTCGGGCGCATAGGACGCGCACGACTCGCAGGTGAGCCCGTTGCTGCGGCCGAGCGTCAGCCCCTCCATGATGCCGTTCATGCCGAGCGTCATGACGACCGCCGGGACCGACAGGTAGGCGACGCCGAGCCCGTTGATCAGCCCGACCCCGAGCCCGAGGCCGAGCGTCAGGGCCACGGCGGTGAACGCCCGGCCGTCGCGGCCGAGCGAGGAGGTGACGAGCAGGATCGCGGCGCCGTTGAGCACCCACGGCACCGAGAGGTCGATGCCGCCGATCAGGATCACGAACGCCTGGCCGGCGGCCACGAAGCCGACGAAGGACGCGATCTCGAGGATCGCCTGGATGCCGTTCCAGCTCGCGAAGCCGGGCTTGAGGATCTCGCCCACGACGAACACGAGCACAGCGGCGCCGAACGCGTAGAGGATCCGCCGGCGGTCGGCGGTCAGGTAGGCCGTCATCGCCGCCCCCGCGCGAGCCGGCCGACCAGCGTCCCCAGCACCACCGCCACGACGAGGAACAACCCCTGGTAGAAGGACTGGTAGAGCGGGTCGATGTGGGCGAAGAACAGCACGTTGACCACCAGCGTCAGCGCGAACGCCCCGCAGATCGACCCCACCGCGCTGCCGCGGCCGCCGAAGAAGTTCACGCCGCCCAGCACCACCGCGGCGATCGAGGTGAGCACGTAGACGTCGCCGCCGGTCGCGTCGCCGGACGTCGTGGTGGCGCCGAGGAAGAGCCCCGCGATCGCCGCGAACGCGCCGCTGACCACGTAGGCCGCCACGGTCGTGCGCGCGACGTGGATGCCGCTCGCCCGCGCCGCCTCCTCGTCGTTGCCCAGCGCGTAGACCGACATGCCGAAGCTCGTCCGGCGGAACGCGAACCACAGCGCGAGCACGATCGCCAGGTAGATGAGCGCGGTGGGCGCGTTCGGGTTGGTCAGCGCGTTGGTGTAGCCCTCCGGGATCTTGCCCCCGGGCTGCGGCAGGATCTTGATCGCCAGCCCCTGGTAGATCGAGAGCGTGGCGAGCGTGACCAGGATCGGCTGCAGCCGCGCGCGGGCGACGAGCAGGCCGTTCAGCACGCCGCCCGCCGCGCCGACGAGGATGATGATCACGCTCCACAGGACCATCGTCGCGGCGTCTCCCCGTATGTGCGTCGCCGCCAGGCTGACGCTGACGCTGATCATGCCGCCGATCGAGAGGTCCAGGCCGCGCGTGAGGACGACGACGCTCTGCCCCACGGCGGCGAAGACGAGCGGCATCGACGTGTTCAGGAACGACAGCCAGTCGAACCCGGTCGGGAACGTGTCCTGATCGTTGTAGTAGAAGGCGATCCAGGCGACGAGCGTCAGCGTGAGGATGATCCAGGCCAGCAGCAGCGGCGCGCTCTGGACCGTGAAGTGCCGCCAGCGGCTGAGGCGGCGGTACCCCCGCGGGGCGACCTCGGCGGCCGGAACGCTAGACATTCGCGGTCTCCACGATCGCGGCGGACACGATCGACTCGACGTCGATGCCCGGACCCGCGAGCTCCGACGCGACGGCGCCCTCGCGCATCACCAGGACGCGGTGGCAGAGGCGGGCCATCTCCTCGGTCTCGCTGGAGTAGAACAGCAGCGCCTTCCCCTCCCCCGCGAGCTCGACCATCAGCGCGTAGATGTCGCGCTTGGTGGCCGCGTCCACCCCGCGGGTGATGTCGTAGAGCAGCAGGACGTCGGGTCCGGCCACCAGCCAGCGGCCGATCAGCACCTTCTGCTGGTTGCCGCCCGACAGCGTCCCGACCTCCTGCACGGCCGGGCGCGTGGTGCGGATGCCGAGGCGGTCGACCATCGCGCGCACCCGCCGCATCTCGGC
>JAICUS010000448.1 GCA_025935735.1 Solirubrobacteraceae bacterium
CCGGTGAGCGACGGCTCCTCGTCCGACAGCGCGCGCGCCCGGTCGAGGTCCGTGTCATAGAGCGCCTTCTGCTCCTCGTAGTGGTTGAGCTCCTTCAGCGCCGAGTAGGCCCCCATGGCGACCGAGGCCATGCCCGCCGGGACGGCCAGGGACGCGCCCGCGGACGGGACGAGCGTGACCAGCGCGAGCGCGATCGAGGCGGCGATGAGCAGCCACGACTCGCGGCCCTTGCGCTGCTCCTTGACGAGGTCGTTGATCACGCCCGCGCGGATCGAGCCGTCGGGCACGAACATGCTCGACCGCGTCAGGGCGACCACCGAGGGCAGCGCGAGCGGCGAGACGCGGCCTGACTTGATCATCTGGTGCGCCTTGGCGATGTTGGCCACCTTGGGCAGCGCGAGCTCGAGCAGCAGCTTCATCTCGCCATCCACGTCGGCCGTGTCCAGCGCGCCGAGCTCGATCTTCTCCAGCGGCGTCGTGCCGCTGCGGTACGCCGCGAGGATGGGGTGCAGCCGCTCCGCCTGAATCCACAGGGCGCCGAGGTGCGTGCGCTCCTCTCGCAGCTTGGCCCGCTCGCCGAGCGCCTTCTGCGCCGCCGGCCCCTCGACGCTCGTGGGCACGTCGATGTCGGCGAGGTTGGAGCGCTTGACCGCGTCCTTGACCCGCTGCTGCTGGTGGCGCAGCGCCTCCACCCACTCGGCCAGCCGCATGCGGTGCTGGGCCGCCCCGGGCGCGTTGGCGCCGCCGGGGTCGTCGGCGGTCTGCTTGGCCCGGCGGACGACGTTCGCCGCCTCCTCCTCGGTGCTGGAGCCCTTGAGGATGCGCTCCGCCGCCACCGACGCCGCGTCGAGCGGCAGCCCGTAGGAGTGCAGCACGTGGGCGATCGCGGTCAGCGAGCCGTCGAGCATGCGGTCGGCGTTGATCCGGGCCTGGCCCGTGAAGTCGGCGGCGAACTGCTTGGCGTCGGCCCGGATCGGCTCGAGGTCGTCCTGCACCTGCTTCGCGTCCGGGAAGCCCTCCAGCGCGGCCTCGAACGAGCCGCCGTCGCGCACCCGCCCCTCCACCTCGCCGCGCACGTAGACGCGCCGCTTGGCCGGGTCGTGCTTGATGTAGTCGTACTGCTTCCAGTCGAGCTGCGGCGGCGGGAGCCGGCGGGTGGAGGCGACGTACTCGAGCGCCTCCAGCGCCCGCTGGGCGTGCTCGTGCTCGGCGCCGGTGGTGGCGGCGGCGCGCTGGGTGGCCTGCGTGCGCCTCTGGACGATGACGGGGTCGGGAAGCCGCTCGACGGAGTCGATCTCCTCCGCCATCCCGCGGTTCTCCGGCGTCGCGCGCTCCAGCGCGGGGCCGGCGGGCGGCGGCGCCGGCGCGTGGCGCAGCTCGACGGTGACCGCCCGGGCGACGCGGTGGTTGCCCGCCGTGCGCTGCAGGGCGAGGATCGCCTCCGGCCCGCCGCCCTCCAGCGTGCGCCGGAGGGCGGCGGGCTCACGGCGCGGGAGGACCGCGGCGCGCGCGCCGCGGTCCTCCGCGTGTGTCCGGGTCACGCGCCGGCGAGCGCGAGCTCGAGGTCGTCGCGCGAGCTGATCCCGAGCTTGCGGTACGCCGAGGCGAGGTGCGTCTCGACGGTCTTGACGCTCAGGAACAGCGCGTGGCCGATCTCGCGGTTGCGCTTGCCGGCGGCGGCGAGGGTGCAGATCTGCCGCTGGCGGGGCGTGAGCGCGGCCGCGCCCTCGATCGCCGCGCGGCGGGGCCGCAGCCCGGTGGCCACGAGCTCGCGCCGGGCCCGCTCGGCCAGCGGCATCGCGCCGGCCTCGTCGGCCGCGGCAAGCGCCGGCCGCAGCGCGTCGCGCGCCTCCACCCGCGAGCCCAGGCGCGACAGCGTGCTGCCGAGCTCCAGCCGCAGGCGGACGGTGTGCAGCACGGCGTTGACGCCGCCGGCCAGGCCGAGCGCGCGCCGGCACAGCGCGACGCGCTCGCTCTCGTCGGCCTCGGCCACGGCCCGGGCGTGCAGCGCGGTCAGCAGCGCGACCGGCGCGCGGAAGCGCGTCGTGCGGGCCACGTCCTCGTCGGCCAGCGCGGCCGCCTCCCGGCGGCGCCCGAGGTGGGCGAGCGCCAGCGCGGCGGTGGTGCGCCAGGGCAGCCGGGCGGGGTTGAGGTGGCCGTCGCGCGCGCAGCGGGCGCCCGCTTCGACCGCCTCGGCGTAGCCGCGCTCGTACTCGCCCGTGGCCAGCCAGAGGCGCGCCTGGGCGTGGCGAGCCGCCGCGCTGTCGAGCCCGGGGGCGCGCAGCAGCGTGGCCGCCTCGTCGTACTCGCCGCGCTCGGTCAGCGCGCCGGCCAGCGCCACGCGGGCGCCGGAGGCGACGGGGCCGAGGTCGCCGGTCAGCTCCAGCGCCGCCCGCGCCTCGCGCTCGGCGCCGGCCACGTCGCCGGTGCGCAGCGCCAGCTCGCCGGCGTGCACGGCCGCCGCGGCCCGCAGCCGGTCCGAGCCGGCGGCGCGCAGCGCGTCGATGGCCGTGCGGGCCTCGACGTGCCGGTCCGCGGCGATCAGCGTGCGGACCGCCAGGTGGTAGCCCAGCCGCCGGCCGGCGTCGCGCAGCAGCAGGCCGTCGCGCAGCGCGGAGCGGGCCAGCGCCGCGCAGGCCTCGGCGGTGGCGCCGGGCTCGTCGAGCTTCGCCCACGCCCGGTGCGCGTCGACGGCGCGGGCGAGGACGGGCTCGGCCGGCGCGTCCATCGCCGCCACCCGCCGGGCCGCGTCGCGCGGCGCCAGCACGTCGAGCGCGGCCACCTCGATGGCCAGGCGGGCGCCGGCGTCCTGCGCCTGGGCCGCCTCGGCGTCCAGGCGCTCGGCCAGCGAGTCGTCGCCGCCGGCCAGCGCCTGCAGCCCCGCGAGCCGGGTGAGGATGCCGGTCCGGTCGGGCAGCCCGGGCAGCGCGTCGTAGAGCCGGCGCCGGGCGTCGGGGAGTTCCGCGTCGAACGCGGCGGTGGCGAGCCGGGCGCGGATGGCCGCGCGGTCGTCGCCGTCGGCCCGCTCCTTGAGCGCGCGCTCCAGGTAGGCCACCGCGTCGCGCGGGGCCGCGTCGGCGGCGGCGCGCAGCAGCATGCCGGTGACGTCGGGGTCGCCGTGCGGCTCGCAGGCCAGCAGGTGGCCGGCCACCAGGCCGCTGACCGCGCCGGCCGACGAGAGCAGCCGCGCCGCGTCGCGGTGCAGCCGCTCGCGCTCGGTCCCCGGGAGGTCGTCGAGCACGGCCCGGGCGACCAGCCCGTGGGCGAAGCGGTCGCCGCTCACCAGCCCCGCCGAGCGCAGCGCGTCGCGGGCGGGCGCGAGCTCGCCGATGGCCACGCCGGCCAGCGCGGCGCGCACGTGCGGGGGCGCGGCGTGGCCGAGCACGGCCAGCGCCGCGGCCGCCGCGCGGTCGCGCGGCTTGAGCGGAGCGAGCCGCCGGCGCACGCAATCGCGCGCCTCGGATGAGACCGGGCCGCCGCGGCGGCCGTCGGCCAGCCGGCGGCCGAGCTCCGCGAGCAGCCACGGCGTGCCGCCGACGGCGCGGTGACACTCGCGGCTGGTGCGCAGCGAGGTGTCCGGCGCGTGCCGGCGGATCAGCGCAGCGGCGCCCCACACGGTCAGCGGCTGCGGGCGCAGCACCGTGGCGTTGCGCGTGCCGGCCAGCAGCGCGAGCAGGTCGCTCGGCGCCTCGGGGTCGTCGTCGCGCGAGGCCACGACGAGCACCACGGGCAGCTCGGCGATGCGCCGGGCGACGTAGGTCAGCACCTCCAGCGAGGCGCGATCGGCCCAGTGGGCGTCGTCGACGAGCAGCACGAGCGGCTGCTCGGCGGCCAGCGCGGAGGCAAGCCAGAACGCGCTGTGGGCGATCAGCGCCGTCTCGTCGCCGGCGGGCGCGCCGCCCTCCAGCAGCAGCCGGCTCGCTACGCCGGCCGGGCCGTCGAGCGGGCCGCCGGCGTCGCGCACGGGCGCCTCCAGCAGCGCCCGCAGGACGCCGTAGCCGAAGCCGCGCTCGAGGGGGCCGGGCGTGGCGCTGCGCACCGCGCAACCGGCCTCGCCCGCCAACGCGGCGGCGCGTTCCAGGAGCGTCGTCTTGCCGAGGCCCGCCGGAGCCTCGAGAACTACCAGTGTTCCGCGTCCGGCCACGGCATCAGCCACCGTGGCGCGGAGGGCATCGAGCTCGGCGGCCCGCTCGATCAGTTCGACGTCACGCGCGCGGGGTGCCCGCCCAGCGCTCGCGGGGGAATACGTCAGACATGGTTGGGTCATGGTCGCAGCCGACGCTAACCCTGAGGCGGCCCTGAGGAAATGACGGAAACCTCACGGGTTTAGCGAGCGTCGGACCCGGCTCTAACTCCAGGGACCCTCCCCGATTGCCGCGTGCGGGGGTGCCGACCTAGCGTCCAGCGCTCTCTCCTCCCCCACTCGAGAAAAAGGAGCACGGATGCCTTCCAAGGCAAGATCGGCGCTGGCCGTGGCCGGCGCCGGGCTGGCCGCGGCGCTGACCTTCGGCGCCACCCCGGCGCTGGCAGCGTACACGGCGCAGGTGAGCAACGGCACGCTGCAGGTGACCGGCAACGGCGAGAATGACGCGCTCGCGCTACGGCTCGCGCCGGGCGACCCGCAGACGCTGCAACTCGACGTCGGCGACGACGGCACGGCCGACTTCGCCTTCGACCGCGCGACATTCACGGCGGTCAGCGTCCAGGCCGGCGGCGGCGACGACTCGGTCCGGATCGACCAGCTCAACGGCCGGTTCACCGAGGACGCGGTCACCCTCGACGGCGGCAGCGGCAACGACACGCTGACCGGCGGCGACGGCGACGACGTGCTGATCGGCGGCACCGGCAACGACACGGCCGACGGCAACCGCGGCAACGACACCGCGCTGCTCGGCTCCGGCGGCGACCGCTTCAGCTGGGACCCGGGCGACGGCAGCGACGTCGTCGAGGGCGGCGACGGCACCGACACGCTGGCGTTCAATGGCTCCAACGCGGCCGAGCGCATCGACGTCACGGCGAACGGCGCGCGCGGGCACCTGCACCGCGACGTCGCGGCGATCGACATGGACTTCGCCGGCGTGGAGACCGTGGCCGTCCGCGCGCTGGGCTCCCCGGACACGATCACTGCCGGCGACCTCGCCGGCACCG